>JALWKG010000327.1 GCA_027081565.1 Helicobacteraceae bacterium | reverse complement strand
CTTGTCAATTACACCGTCCGTTTTCTGAGCCTTTGCCTGCTGTTAAGTACCGCAGTCAGCTATGCTGAACCAGCACCGACCAATACAGCAAACAGTGAGCCTGATGCTGCACAAACTGAACCAGTAGAGAAAAAAGTAAAAAACTGACCGCTACAAAGTTCAGACCTTTAAGATTAAAATGTCTCGAATGACTTAACAACATCAAGACAAAAGCACCAATGATGATACTCATCATCGGCAGGGCTAAAAGCAGTTGATCTATCATAATGTGACTCCTACTGTTAGCAGAACACTTTTGAGTGTACTATCTATAAGGGGAGTGAACCATGGGGTAAAAAGCGAAGGCATAATGCCAGTAACCAACAACATCACTACAAGAGGCAGTAATAAGATGATCTCTCTAAAGCTCAAGTCTTTATAAGTACAACTGTTGTGCGAAACACCAAAAAGTGTACGCTGCAGCATCCAGAAGATATACAATAAGGCAGAGAGTACGCTCAAGGCACTGAGAACACCGATCCAAAAATTAAACTTAAAAGCTCCGATGATGATCAGCAGTTCTGCTACAAAACCACCTGTTCCAGGAAGACCTGCAATACTCAGTGCAAAAAAGGTAAAGAAAAAAGCAAAAAGTGGCGCCTGAGAAGCCATACCACCAAGATCACTGATCTGCACACTTCTAAAACGTCGATAGAGCATACCAATCATAAAAAATATACCTGCCGATGCCAGTGCATGGGTCCCTATAAAGTAGAGACTTCCACTCCATGCATACGTATTTTCCAAGAAAACTCCCAAGGCAATAAGTGAGAGGTGTGAACCTGAAGAGTAGGCAAACATCCGTCGTAGGTTCTCTTCAGTAATAGCACGAATCGCATAATAGAGCATCCCGATCAACGCCAAGATGATAATGATCGGTGCGTAGTAAGTCAAGGTCTCTTCAAAAAGTCCATAACCAAAACGCCATATACCGTAAATACCGAGTTTCGCCATGATAGCAGAGAGTATGACCACAGCAGGTGTTGGAGCAGAACCATAAGCCGGCGCCATCCATGTATGAAACCCTACCAAGGGGATCTTAATGGCAAAGGCCAGCAAGAACCCTGCTGCCAACCAAATCGAGGTCTGTGCATTAAAGACAAGGGTAGAGAGATCGTTCAGCGCAAAACTCCAGACCCCCATCGTCTCATAATAAACGTAGCCCAAGTAAAGAATAGAAAAGAGCATACTCATGGAGCCAAGAATCGTCATCAACACGATCTTCATCGCATTAAACTGGTGCATACCATTACCATACTTACCCACCATAATAAAAATAGGCAGTAACATCGTCTCCCAAAAGAGATAAAAAAGTACCAAGTCTAAAGAGAGTACCGCACCACTAACGCCTGTCTGTAACAACATCATGTTGTACCAATACCCTTTACGCTTCTCATGAAACATGTAGAGGTACAATGGAGGCATCAGCAGTACTATCAGCAGTAAGATCACCAAGGAGAGCGCATCTATGCCTACAAAATAGCTCATTCCTGAACGTTCGATCCATGGTAGGTTGATAACAAACTGCATCCCACCCTCTGGATCAAACTGTGTTAGTAAAAAAAGCACCAAGCCCAAGGTCACTATAGATGAGGCCACCGTCCCTATACGAAGCACTGTGATGTCAGCACGAATCAGACCAAGAAAGAGTGCCATCATCAAAGGTACAAAGATGATCAGTGTTAGTAAGTTTTCCATCATATGAGCATCCCCAACTTAAAGAGTAGATAGTATGACATGGCCGACACCCCTAACAAGATATATAGAGCAGAGTAACGTACCTTGCCATTTTGAAGCTGATTAAAGTAGCCTGCAAGATGACGGTAAAAAGCAACACTAAGGTTGATCACACCATCAAAGAGCTTAGGGTCTATGAATGTTGCAATGAACCGACTTAGCAGTAACAGCGGTTTTTGAAAGAGTATGGCATACAGCTCATCTACATAGAACTTGTTAATCACTATCTTTTTAAAGAAGCTATCAGGCAGACTCTCCTCTGCACTACTTGCATAGAGTTTATAGGCGAAGGCCAAACCACCTAAGGCGAGCGCAATATTGAAAGCACCCAAAAGATACTCTGTACTATGAGAGACATGATGTTCAAGGTCGGGTAAGGCCAAAAAGTTCTGGAACCATGAACCACCCCCATATGCTTCATTAAGCCCTAGCAGACCCACCGTCGCACTTCCAAAGGCCAAAACAACCAAAGGAAGTGTCATACTTTGAGGTAAAAGCTGTAACTTGTGTTGCGACTTTGGCGCAGCATAAAAGACACTGAAAAGTAGACGGAACATATAAAACGCGGTCAAAAAAGCAGTAAAAGATGCTACTGCCCAGATAAGATAATGTTCACTCACAAAAGCAGCTATCAAGATGGCATCTTTAGAAAAGAAACCTGCAAAAGGTGGCAGACCACTAATGGCTAAGGTAGCAACAAGCATCGTTATATAGACCAGTTTTAGAGGTGCTTTTAAACCACCCATCTTAAAGA
>JALWKG010000326.1 GCA_027081565.1 Helicobacteraceae bacterium | reverse complement strand
TGCTTGATAATATGGTTATGAGTAACTACATTCTATATTTTAGACAAACAAGATGTGTAGTTAATTTCTATTATGAAAATTGATGTTTAAAAACTATACAACTACAGTTACTCTTTTTGAGCAGACTAGCTAAAGCCAAACTCTTTTTCAGTTTTAATGCTCTTTTTGAGGGAAAAAACGTCTATATATTCTATGTTAATCACTTCGTACTCTTTTTTTCCACTTGGCAAGTCGATCTTGATCTCATCACCCACCTTTTTACCCATTAGCTTTTTAGAGAGAGGCGCATGCACAGTGATAAGACCATTTTCAGGCTCGCTTTCATAAGTACCGCAGATGGTGTAGGTGACTTCTTCATCACTGTCAAGGTCGAGCAGCGTGATCGTCGCGCCAAAGTGCATACGAGAATGGTCCAGTGCAGCAGGGTCAATGATCTGTGTTTTTTGTAGAAGGGCATTTAAGAAGAAGAGTCTTTTGTCGATGTGGCGGAGTTTCTCTTTGGCAGCATGATAATCAGCATTTTCGCTGCGATCACCAAGAGCTGCGGCAATCTCTTTTTCACGCGAGACCTTGGGCTTTTCAACTTCAACCAAATACTTAAACTCTCTGGTAAGAAGATCATAGCCCTCTTGAGTGATAGGTTCGACTTTCAACTTACTTATTGAACCCTATAATGTAATATGTGTTTTTTTCAGCGACCTGCTTCAGCTCGACCTTGTACTTGTCTGCAAAATGGTCTACTTTTTCCATAGCTTCTTCTAGACGTTCAGGACTTGGTGCTTCGATCTTAATTTTGAAATAGTCTTCACTGTTTGACATCGCAACATGAGAGTCATCGACTTTGAGATGTTCATGCAGATCCAACATATGCTTTTGGATTTTGTCAAATGCCTTTGTATTACTGATAATACGTTCTACCTGGCTTAAAAGGGCCTCATTGGGTGCATAGCCTAACTGTTTTAAGATCGCTTCGTTATTCATGGTTCCTACCTGTTTAATTTGTGAAACAGGATTCTATCATAGAAAAGGTTTACCCTACTCAAATGGCTCAAAAAGTAAATGATAACTCTGAGGTTCACCCTCTTTATCTGAACATTTTTTAAAAGCATCAGCATACTCTTTGGCACTTTTTTGGTCTCCTGAACGCAGATACAGTTGTGAAAGCGTCTGGTTCACCTCGCAAAGAGATGTTGCTTTTTGGTACCATTTTAAGGCAAGAACACGATTAGGACGAACCCCTTGACCCTGTATATAAAGTTCAGCTGCCATCTTTGCACCCAATGCGCTTCCCTGGTTTGCGGACTCCAAGATCCAGCGTGCCCCCTGCCGCACATTGTTAACAGGCCATGGTGCCATAATGTAAAGTTTCCCCATTTTTGCCATAGCGTCCAAGTTGCCTTTTTGAACAGCTTGCGCATAATACTCAAGCGCGATCTCCACACCATTTCCTGTTTGAGGCGCAACGATCATAGTACCTTGGGTGTAACTGCTCCTCCAGTAAGCATCTCCCATAAGTTCTAAAGCTTTTGGATCTCCCATCTTCGCGGCCTGGTTAATCAAAAAAAGTGCGGTTCTCATGTCTGGACGGATGATCT
Source organism: Helicobacteraceae bacterium (assembly GCA_027081565.1). Taxonomy (GTDB): domain Bacteria; phylum Campylobacterota; class Campylobacteria; order Campylobacterales; family Sulfurimonadaceae; genus Sulfonitrofixus. The sequence goes on along the minus strand of JALWKG010000326.1, from coordinate 9,220 downwards.
TGTCAGTAGAAAAAAGTTCTCCCAAAAGCAGATAGTCCTTGGCTGTTGCGTCACGTCGGTTGGCATAAAGATCTTTACTCACCGCCATCAAAGCATCTCGAAGTTCACTTTTAGGTGCATTGATCAAAGACTCCTGTGCTTTCATATAGCCATCTCTGTTAGTACTGTTGGAAAAGAGCAGCAGACTCACACCCATCTCTCCTTTACCGCCATTACGTACAGAACGGTCTAACCAGACCATCGCATTTTTCATGTCACCTTTTGCATAATAGAGCAGACCCAAGTCATACATAGCATTGAGGTCCCCACGCATAGCATTGGTACGTGCATAGGTTATAGCACGGTTGATATCACCTTTTTCAAAAGCGATCTTCATGCGTGCATAATCATTGCTTGCCATCAAGGTCAATGCGGTCAGTAACGCCAAGAGAATTTTCATTTTTTGTCCTTAGAAATCTATCGGGTACCTCTAAAAATCCCATCTATCTTTAGTGAAGGTTTTTAGAGATGCCCTATTGTTAGTTATAATACATCAAATAAATAAATAGGGATATTTTACCACGTGAAAAACCTTTTAATTCGACTTACACTTGGACTTTATGCTCAAGACATCACACCAGAAGAGATGGAGCATGTCCAGCAGTGGATGGCACAGGGGTACCTGCTCAAAGAAGACAAACTTTACAGGCTCCCTTCCAAATATCGCGCAGGGACCATTATGATGACCCAGGCAACCTCTGCCTATCTTCAAGTGGTTGGCGCCAATGTTCGTGACTTGTTTATAGATGAGCACTCCCTAAACGGAGCCAAACATGGTGACCTTGTAATCGCGCAGCGCTTGCTGGGAAAACGTGGCGGACCGAGTGCTAAAGTGGTCGAAGTCATTGGCAAGGCAGAGAGTTACAGTGTCGCTATACTCCAGACCAAAGAGCAGCAAAAAGGTTTTGTGGACATCCGTACCGGTCACCCTGCCGGTATTGAACTTTCCACTGAGTCTCTAGAGGTCTATAAAGAGGGTGACTTAGTCAAAGTCAACAACCAAGATGGCACCATCATGGAGATGCTTGGCAACATCAGCGACCCATTGGTCGATGAGAAGATCGTACTCGCACAGTTTAACAAACATGATGATTTTGAAGATGATGTCTTAGCCCTTGCCCAGAGTTTTGACAAAAATGTAGATGCCACCCTCTACCCTGATCGTAAAGACCTCAGAGCACTTCCTTTTTGTACCATTGACCCCGTTACAGCAAAAGATTTTGATGACGCTATCTGCTATCTTCCCGAAAAGAACATACTCTATGTTGCCATTGCCGATGTCAGTGCCTACGTTGAACCTTTTGGTCCCATAGATGCTGAGGCGATCTACCGCAGTTTTTCTATCTATCTGCCACACCGTTCTATCCCAATGCTGCCCCGTCAGCTCTCTGAGACCCTCTGTTCACTGCAGGCACATGTCGACCGACTTGCTTTTGTCTTTGAGTTACATATGGAAGGGACCAAGGTAGTCCATACCGAACTTTATGAAGCGATCATCCACTCCAAAAGACGTTTTAACTATGAGGAGATCGATGCCTTTTTTGAAGGAGTTCTCGAGGCTAAAAACAGTGATGAGGAGGTGGTTCTTGCCAACCTTTTGAAACTGAGAACACTGACTGATGCTCTGCGTGAAGAGCGTTTGAAAGTGGGTTATGACTTCCACTCTGAAGAGCTGAGTATGCAGCTTGATGAACAGCAGAGACTGATAGCCACAACGACCAGTGAGGAGACCCCTTCACATGGCCTAATTGAGGACTGTATGTTACTTGCCAACAAAGCAGCGGCAGCGCGTTATAACCATGGGGTTTTTCGTATCCATGAGCAGTCAAGTCCTGCCAAGCTGCAAAACCTCTACCAAGAGTTGGCCGGTATCGGTATCATCGTCGAACCTAAAGAGTCGATGAAAGAGACTATAGACTTCATACAGGCTGAAGCGGCCAAACGTGGTCTGATCAGTGAGGTCGACACCCTGATCATTCGTGCACAGATGCAGGCCCGTTATGCCCCTGAAAACGTAGGTCACTTTGGTTTGGGGTTTGATGCTTATACCCACTTTACCTCACCCATACGCCGCTACTCTGACCTCATCGTTCACCGTCATCTAAAAGCCCTTTTGGCCCATGACACTGAAGAGAGTTCATACGTCTTGCGTAACATCGATGCCCTCTGTTTCAGCATTAGTGAAAAAGAGCGCGAAGCCTCTGCCATAGAGATCCGTTTTATGCAGCGTAAGTTTGCAAGATGGGCAGCAGAGAACATCAACCAAGAGTTCAAGGCACGTGTCAACAGTACTGATCCAAGCTATACCGCACAGATCCTGGAGCCGATTCAGGGAGCCGAAGTCAACCTCAGTGTCAGCAGCTCTGTAACACTGTTTGATGACATTATCTTACGTATCGACAATGTGGACATCGCTACAGCACGGATCCATGCCTCTTTGGTCAAGAGACTTGACGAAGACCCTATGGAGCTGGTCTGATGTACCGAAAAGAGTTAGACAACCTTATACGCAGTGGCACAAAGATCTCAGCCATCATGCTATATGGTGAGAGCCATTTTCTCATCGACCATTATCTTAAGATCTTCTCTCAGATCAAAGATGCCAATGTCTTAAACCTCTACCATGATGAGTATGACTTCAATGCTGCAAAGGCCCACCTCTCTCAAGGGTCACTCTTTGGCGACCAAAACCTACTGATCATCAAAAATGAGAAAAAAGTCCCTAAACGAGAGCTTGACATCTTACTCGAGATGGTCAAAAAAAACCCTGACAACACCTTTTTGTATGCCTATTACGGTACAGATATGAAGACATCGAACAAGGCATTCAACAAAAAGTCCGGGGGCATAGAGGTACGCATGTTCCACCCCTATGCAAACGAAGCCAAAACCATGCTGCTCCAAGAGGCCCAACGTCTCAATGTACAGCTAGACGGCTATAGCGCCACACACCTCATAGAGTCACAAAACGGTGACTTGGGTCTGGCCTTTAACGAACTGAGTAAACTACAGATCTTAGGGCGTCCCATAACTTCTAAAGACATCGACGCCCTTGTCTATGGTGTTGGTGAGGTCAAGATCGACCAGTTCATCAACAACCTGCTTGCTAAAAAAGATTTTCGTGATGAGTTGCATCATGTCTTGGAGAGTGGTGAAGATGAGATCCGTATTGTGACAGCTATCAGCAGTTTTGTGACCCAGCTTTATCTCTTTTATGCCAACATCAAGATCAATGGTATTGCAGATTCTCGCGCAGTTCTGGGTTATAAACTGCCACAAAAAATAGAACAAGAACGTGCCCAGCAGAGTATTCGTTTTAAGCAGCACCAGTATGACTCCATACTCACATTGCTCCTTGAAAACGAGCTCAAGATGAAGTCGAGTGGCAAGATGGACAAAGGCGCCCTGCTGCTGGCAACATTGATCAAACTTCAAAGTTATCTTTAAAAGTCAAGGCCGCTATAAAGTCTTTATAAAACGATCTCTTTAAACAGAGGGCGTTTGGCTACCTCTGCATCCATACACTCTTGAGCCAAACGTTCAAGGTACTCATAAGCTTCACGCTCTTTATCAGGACACTGCGCTAAGAGGTCTTCAAGCAGACAACCAAAGGCACGCACTTCGATCTTTTCATAAAGTGGATTGCTTTTGTCATAAAAGGTCGCTGCTCCAAAGTCTCCAAAATAGCAGTGTTCATCCGCTCTGTTGATCAAAATATTATGAGCATAAAGGTCTCCATGCATAATACCTCTTTGGTGAAGATGTTCGGCTGCTGAGAGTATGGCGCGCGCCACGCTGTAGATGGTCTCAAGATCAAAAACAGTCTCAGATTCAAAGGTGTCTCGTGTACAAGTCTCAAAACTCGGAGGCAGTCCCAAGTTCTCATAAGATGATGGGATAAGCTCTAAAACAAGACCTAAAGGGGCACTGCCTCTGATACGTGCATGTACAGAGATGAGATGGGGATGTTCACCTGTACTCATGTAGGCATTCATCTCGTCATGTGCATAACCGTCACTTGTCATCTCCCCTTTAAAGATCTTGACCGCCACCTCTTTTTCTGAGTCTTTATGATAGCCTTTATAGATCTCACCTGAGGCACCTTCACCCAGTAGCTCATGCATCTCCAAACTTTCATACTCAAGTTCATGCAGTTGTGAGTCCACCTCCTCCACACATGGGTTTCCAGAAAAAGCGAGCCAGGAGAGTTTGGGAAGTTCTAACAACCAAGAGGGCATCTCTCTCAGTGCGTTGGCAGAGAGCCTTATAAGTTCAAGTTCCCTTAATGCGGCCATCTCTTTTGGTAACTCGGTGAGACGGTTTCCTGCTAGAGGAAACTTACGCATCTTTGTCAACTGACCTATGGAGTGTGGTAAGGCAGTAAGGCGGTTGTCTGTCAAAATAAGCCAGCTTATGCTCAGAGGTAAAATATCCTCTTCTAAAACTGCAATGGCATTTCCCTTTAGACCCAACATGTAAAGATTTTCACATTTTTTAAAAGCTTTAGGAACTTCCGTAAAGTTGTTAAACGAGAAGAAAGCGATCTTGAGGTTTTTGAGTGCAGAGAGATCAGGCAGAGTACTTAAGAGGTTATCACTCAAGTCCAAGATCTCTAAACTTTCTGAAAGTGAAAAGATCTCTTCAGGAAAACTTCGCAGTGACTCTGAAAGTTTCAGACGCTTGATCCCCTGGAGTCTTCCAGCTTTTAAATCTTCTAATGTTTGCATAAATATCTTTTTAATGCATTTTACCTAATGAAGGGTCAAATTTAACTCAGAGCGTCTACTTAGTCAAAATTGGCTAAAATACGCTAAAAAAAGATTCCCATGATACAATTTTCCAACGTCTCCAAATCCTACGGCAGCCAAGAACTTTTTAACAACCTCACTTTCAAACTCAACCCAGGTAACAAAATGGGCCTCGTCGGTCGTAACGGTAGTGGTAAATCCACGATGTTTAAGCTTATCCTCGGTGAAGAGGAGCCAAGTGAAGGTCAGGTCATCATCCCTAAAAACTATAAGATCGGCGCACTGCGTCAGCATCTCATTTTTACTGAAAAAACAGTTCGTGATGAAGCAGCACTCGCCTTGGATGAGGAGATGAAGTGGGACACCTACAGAGTTGAGAAGATCCTTTTTGGTCTTGGTTTTACACAAAAGGACCTGGACAGAGACCCTCTGGACTTTTCCGGTGGATACCAGATCCGTATCAACCTTGCCAAGCTCCTGGTGACTGAACCTAACTTGCTTCTTCTTGATGAGCCTACCAACTACCTTGACATCCTCTCTCTTCGCTGGTTAAAAAGCTTTTTGCGTGCCTTTCAAGGCGAAGTCCTTCTTGTCACACACGACCGTGACTTTATGGATGGTGTCTGTAATCACACCATGGGTATCATCCGTCGTGATCTCTTCTTGATCCAGGGAGATACCCACAGGTTTTATGACCAACTTAAAGAGAATGAAGAGCTTTATGCCAAGCAAAAGGTCTCTCAGGACAAAAAAGTCAAAGAGCTTGAAGAGTTCATCGCCAAGAACAAGGCCCGCGCTTCTACTGCAGCACTGGCACAGTCCAAGGTCAAACAGCTAGAGAAGATGGACCGCATGGAAGACATCGGTTTTGACAGCACATTAAAGTTTGACTTTCAATACAAAGATACCCCTGCAAAGGTCCTGCTAGATGTACAAGACATCAGCTTTGGTTATACACCTGACAATGTTCTTTTTAAAAACATCTCTTTTACCATCGAAAAAGGCCACTGTCTGGCTATCATCGGTAAAAATGGTGTGGGTAAGTCTACCCTGCTTAACAACCTGGCTAAAGAGCTTACACCGCTAAGTGGTAAGGTAGAGTATCACGGTACGACCGCTACAGGACACTTTGGACAGACTAACATCTCACGTCTTGATCCTAAAAGCAATGTCATGGACGAGATCTACGCTGCCAACCCAAAACTCTCAGCCGCCAGTGTCAGAAGTATCTGTGGTGCCATGATGTTCAGCGGTGACAGTGCAGAGAAGAAGGTCTCTCTCCTTTCTGGTGGAGAGAAAAGTCGTGTCATGTTAGGACAGATCCTCTCTCGTCCTTCCAACCTCCTTTTCCTCGATGAGCCTACCCACCACCTCGACATCGACTCTATCGAAGCCTTGACGGTTGCTATTAAGAACTTTCAGGGTTCTTCTATCATCGTCTCACACTCTGAAGAGCTGCTGCGCCGTGTTGCAGATCGACTTATCATCTTCTCTAAAGATGGTGCGGAGTTGTTTGACGGCGGTTACGACATGTTCCTGGAGAAAAAAGGTTGGGATGAGGACGAGGTCGAAGAGAGTGCGCCTAAAAAGAAAAAAACATCCAACCCAATGAGTAAAGAGAACAAAAAACTCAAAAATATCATCACCAAAGAGCGTTCTCGTGCGACCTCTCCACTGCGTAAAGAGGTAGAAAAAGCTGAGAAGTTTATCATGGAAAACGAAGCCCAGATCAAAAAGTATCATCAAGAACTTGTTGAAGCATCAAACACCAATGATAACTCTAAAGTGATGGAACTTTCTAAACTAGTCTCTGATCTTGAAGCAGAAGTCGAAGCGAAATTTGAACGCATGGAAGAGGCACAAGCAGAACTTGATGCACTCATGGAGACCTACGAGGTAAAACTAAAGGCTTTGGAAGGTTAAGTCTATATTTGTGACAGAGAGAAGTTTGAGAAGGTTCCCTCGACACTTAAGGCACTTTTATAACGTGTTTGAGTCAAGCGAACACGTTTAGTTTTAAGGTCACAAATAGCGATGCGGAAGTTGGCACCCATGGAGGGTTCGACAATACAGATGATCTTGTCTTCAAGCTGCCTAGTGGCATGGATATTTCCCTGTAAGTTGTGAAAAAAGTATTTCGGATAACTCAATGGCGTGATCTCCGCGATCTCTACCCCCTTGCCCTTTTCCAGAGTCTCTGCAATCAAAAGAGCATCTTCAAAACTCTCAAACTGCACACACCAGTCATCAAACTCTTTATTGAAGTGCTCCATATCTTCATCCAAAAAACCGCCTGCAGGCGACTGTAACGCAAAAATACCCATCTACTGCCTTTTACACATGTACAAAAATGTTTTCCAGACTCAAACGTGTTTTGGGAAGTCTGGCGTTAAAGTCTTCTGTCTCATGATGATAGCCTATGGCCAGAGCGACAGGGCATTTGTAGCCGTCAAGTTCTTCTTTGAACGCTTCTTCCACCAACGCAGAGTCTATCCCCTCAAGGCAGGTCGAATCGATCTTCAGACGTGCCAGTGTATGCAGAGTGTTGCCCAAAGCAAGATAGAGCTGCGCCTTGGTCCATGCGCTGGTATCACCCTGCTCATCTGTATTCATCTCGGCAAAGACAAAACTGCCAAAAGCCTGCTCTCTCTCCTCACTTTTTGTTCTGCCGTCTTCTATGCCCTTGTCCACAACACAGGCATAATCTTCACGATTATAGTGTGGGTTATGTGCAAATAATATGACTTGCGAACTTTCTAAAATATGTTGTTGATTAAATTGGTACTTGTTTGCAAAGGTGTTGTACATACGCTGCTTGGCTTCATCACTCTCTATCACTATAAACTTCCAGGGCTGAGAGTTTATGGAAGAGGCCGAGAGACGCATCGCTTCGTAGAGTACCTCAATATCTTTTTGGGGTACTTTTTTAGACGGGTCATACTTTTTACAGGTATAACGATCATTAAGATCGTCTATGATGGAATGAGGCATGTATTTCTCCGTTTATATCTTCTATATTATATCTTTTCCAAGATCTTTTTCATCCAAGAAGCGATGTATTCCAGCTCTTCACGGTCAATACTGTGGTCTTTTTCATATGCCTTAAACTCAACATTAAGGCCGCCCTCTTGCAAGATCTGGATCTGAGACTTGGTCGTCTCAAAAGGAAGGACGTTGTCGTACGTCCCATGGGTACAGAGCCAGTTGGCTTCTAAGAGGTCGGGGTTCATCTCAGCCAAGAGATGCTCTGCATCATAGATGTAACCACTGACTGCGATATAGCCTGCAAGTTCTCTGTGGTAACGTGCCCCAAACTCAAAGGTAAGTAGTGAGCCTTGAGAAAAACCAAAAAGAAAGCTCTCTTCAGCATTATAGTCCTCTTCAAAAAGGGTATCAAGCACTTCTGTTAAAAGCTGACTGGAGTGTTTAATACCGGGGAGTTGGTCCGGTGGAAGTTGGTACCATGAGAGTCCTGTAAAGTACTCAAACGGTGCATCAAGCAGTAGATAGTTCATCTCATCAATGTTGATGAAGTCAGGAAGCATTGTAAAACCTTCAGATGAATCACCACGACCGTGCATAATGATCATGATCTTTTTTGAAGGGACTTTAGAGGGGATAAATATATTGTCTAAGGGTAAATTTTGCATGCGGTATTATACAAGTTTTCAACTACAGATAGATTAGTGCTACATCTACTCTCTTGCGCTATAATTCGCTCATACTTTTAAGGAACACCTACCATGTCTGAGCAAACCCAACAACCAACAGAAAAAATCTACTATGACCCCATAAGTGTTGCGCAACGCACCAAACAGAAACTACACCTTGTCAACAGCAGAGACAAGAGAGATATTCTTGTACACATTCTCAAAAATATCGAAGAGCTGCACGCTGTTGTCATCACTAAGACCAAACGCGAAGCAGACAACTTGAGTGTTTATTTGAACAAGCAACTGATCAAAACTGCCTCGGTACATGGCAGTAAAAGAGCAGAGGTAAACGAAGTGTCTGCCAAGGCTTTTGAAGATGGTGAAATTGCTGTTCTTATTACCACTGACATGATCCTCAAATCACTCGAGCTCACTAACATCTCTCACCTCATCAGTCATGACCTTCCAACTGAACCAGAGCACTATCTCAACCGTATGGATTGTCTGAACGAACGCGGTGAAGCGATTGCTTTAGTCAGTGAAGAACAAGAGGTCGAGCTGCTTGACATTGAGAGAGTGATGCGACACGAGATCGAGGAGGAGACAATCGAAGGATTTGTACCAACACCGGAATCAGACATAACACCTCAACTGATTAAAGAGAAAAAAAAGAAGCCACGTCATCGTAAAAAGAAGCGAAAAGCAGCAGAGAACACAGACAAAAAAGACGCAGCACGTTCTGCAGATAAGCAAGCTGACGACTAAGATATGATTGTTTTA
>JALWKG010000325.1 GCA_027081565.1 Helicobacteraceae bacterium | reverse complement strand
GATGAAGATTATGAGTTAGCCAGTGATGATCTTTTTAGGATCAATGTCTTAAAACTTGATGATGAGCCTATACCCGATGCGGTTTATTTGACTGATCCGATGGAAAATGAGTTTATACTTTATGGACCAGCGAAGATCGTTACAGCAGTATACAGTGGAACAGTTCCAGCGCGCGTTGATTTCTTGCTTGATGATGTTAGCATCGGCAGTGATAACGCTAAACCTTATGAAGTTACGTGGGATACAAATGCCTCATCATTAGGTGCACATACTCTTAAAGTAACTTCTTATGACAGCAGTGGTGCAGTCATGGCAAATGACAGCGCAACTATTGATCTTAGAGAAGCGAAATGGAGAGAGGGTAGTGTAGGTGATGTTACTATCGTAGGTAACTCTGATTTTTCATATGGAACAGGGGTTGTGTTTGCTCAAAATGATCACTATTCTGTTATTAAAGAGACAACCGATGGCGGTAAGACATGGTCTGTGTTGGAAAACAAACTTATGGGGTTGGCACTTGGACCAATAACAAAAGGAGTTATCAGTCCTCAAGGTATCATAGGTCTGGAAGCACTTTCAACGGATCTGTATAAAATAGACAGTTCGGGAAGGACTCAAATATTTGATGGCTTTGCAGGTGACAATAGTGGCATATTTGAGTTGGGGCTTAACAGTAGCGGTGATGTTTTTGTAATACTTCACAAGGATGATGGAACGCCATATATTTCAAATATATCTGATAATGGAGATGCAACAGATATAGCTGCATTAAAAGATAATGATGGCTGGCTTGCTGCTTTGGGAACACCATCTATAACCTTTAGTAAAGTCAGTGAAGATGCGATAGTTTATGATATGAAAGCGGTCAATACTGATACAGGAGCTATGAACAGTGGATTTATGATCAGTCATAACAGTGGAGACAGCTGGGTATGGAAAGATTTTAACGGTGCAGATTTTGGGTTTTTAGAGACTATTGATGGTGCCTGTTTCATCAGTAAAGACGAGATCGTATTAGTGGGGACGAAGCTTATTGATGCAACAGATTATGATGCTCCGGTACCTAGTTTGCTTATGCTTCCAAATGGAGCATTTGTTGTCAAAACAACTGATGGAGGAGCGACTTGGAACAGAACAGAAGTAACAGGTGCGAAAAGCTTTAGTTCTGTTACATTTTTTAACGACAAAGAGGGATTTGCTTCAGTAAACGCACAGAGTGATACTCCTGAACCAAAAGTGTACAAAACAGAGGATGCCGGTTTAACATGGAGTCCAGTAGAAGAGGTTTCTACAAAAGAGAGAATCATAAAAGTACAATTCTCCAACGAATATTCTGGAATGGCTGTGGGTGATGAAGGCACGGTGTTCAGATTTGCCTTAGATTAAGGTTTTGGTTCTTAACAAGAGGTCTGCAGAAGGCTATACCTCTTTTTAAAATTTGCTCGACAAAACTCTAGAAAAGTTGTCAAGTAAGAGCAGGTGAAAATTTAGATTAGAAAAGCTCTGCTAAAATACTGGAAACTTGAGGTAATGGAGAAGATCACATGAACAAAAACCCGGCAGTAGCCCTGATGCAGATCGAGACAGCACTTAACCACCTTCAAAACACCATGGTAGATGAAAATGGAAAACTGACATGGGATGACACTTTTTTCAAGCTATATGATGAACTGCTGCACAATCTGCAAGAGACACGCAAGATAGCGGAAGATCTTCGAAAAAGAGAAAACGGTTAAAAGAGTTTACTTAGTCAAAAGATAACAAGTGGAAAGATTAGAAAGTTAAGCGATAAAGGTTCTAAATGATCGATTACAGTAAAAAACTCACCACGGACAGGGCATTTTACCCCATAGAGAACCTGGACTACTCTATAGAGAGTGATCGTGGGCGGATCTTGTCGGCGCCGGCGTTTCGGCGGCTGCAGAAACGTACGCAGGTCTTTGCACTTGAGCTTAACGCCTCCATCCGTACCCGACTGACCCATTCACTTGAAGTAGGGCAGACGGCAAGGTTTATTGCCAAGACCATATTGGGAAAGTTAAAAGAAGAGGGACTCGACAAGTACAGGCTAGATGAACTGGAAAATGCCTTTGTCTCGACAGCGGAGATGACGAGTCTGCTCCATGACATCGGCAACCCGCCTTTTGGACACTTTGCTGAACAGACCATTAACAAATGGATGCACAACAATGCAGTGCCGATCCTCAAGTGTTTTGTAGCGACATCAGCGGAGGTTCAGGAGCTTAAAGAGACCCTCGCTAAAGACATCTGTAACTATGATGGCAATGCACAGGCCATCAGGGTCATCATGAAACTGCAGCGGCTTAACCTCTCCTACACGCAGATACTTTCGGTACTGAAATATACCCGAGGTGCCTTTGAGGAGAAAACTGATGACAAAAGTCTGAACTACCTCAAGAAGAAGCCTGGCTACTACTACAGTGAGAAGGCGTTTATAGAAGAGATCCAGAAGACTTTGGCAGTTAAACCCGGCCACCGTTTCCCCATCACCTACATCATGGAAGCGGCTGATGA
>JALWKG010000324.1 GCA_027081565.1 Helicobacteraceae bacterium | reverse complement strand
CTCAAAAACATCTTTAAACGTGCTTCACAGCACTCTTTGGTCTTGGGAGATGAGATCTCTCACGGTACAGAGACCCTCTCTGGTGTCTCCATAGTCGCTGCGGCCATTATGAAACTGACCAAACTCCGCTCCATCTTTTTGTTTGCGACACACCTGCATCAGTTGGCCACGATGCCGGAGATCAGAAAACTTAAAAATGTAGTGGATCTTCACCTGAGTGTGGAGTATGATGAAGCTCAAGACAAGTTGCTGTTTAACCGTGTTTTACAGTCTGGAAGCGGAAGTTCGGTGTATGGTCTGGAGTTTGCGAAGTCACTGCATATGGATGAAGAGTTCCTCAACAGTGCCAACAAAATCCGTAAACGACTCGCCAATGACTTCGACGAATTGGAACTTCTTGTCAAAAAACGAACCTCCAAGTACAATAAAGAGCTCTATGTGACCAAGTGTGTCATCTGTGGCAGTGTAGCAGATGATGTCCATCACATCTCGCATCAAGCAAGTTCTGACAATGCTGGTTTTATAGGCCATTTTCATCAAGACCACCGCAGCAATCTTGTCCCCCTGTGTAAAGAGCATCATCGCGAGATCCATGATGGAAAGATCAAGGTCAAAGGTTTTGTTATGACCTCTAATGGTCTTGAGTTGGATTTTGAAGACCAATTGGTGAAAGAGCAAAAGGTAGTGGTTGAACCAGAGATCAATGAGACACCTAAAAAAGATGAGGAAGAGTCTTCTTTGGGTTGGGACGATTTTTAATAAAAGTTCCAGTTGCAGTGCGATTTGCACTTCAGCTCACCACTCCACATACAGCAGTGCACTATCGGGATCGCTTCAGCATAACACACACCATATCTGAAACTTTTGGATATGAGAAACTGTTTACGATAAACACTAATCCATCTCATCTGTTGACAAAGAACCCTTGCCCTTTAACTGAATCAGCAAGGCTTCTGCCTCATGTTCTAGTTCGGGTCCGGCCCACTCCATGTAGTTGCCAACATCACACGATTCACCGATGATCTTGATGGTCTCTTCATCACAGGCAGTTGGATAGGTGGCTACTCTGATATCTCTTGCAAGTGCAGAGATCTGATGTACCAGTTTGATTATATTTTGGTTATTGCTTTGTTGCTGTGAGTCTCTAAGATCAAGGTCTGACTTGTAGTTGATGGCTGCAGTAGAAGCTAAAAGAGATGTTATAAAAAGTGTAATTGTCAATAGTTTTTGCATTTTTATAAACCTTTTTTTAGAAGAGGAGCATTTGAAATATTATAACATTAAATATAACATTTATGGTTAAATACTAATAGCTCTTATGATTAACCTGATTTCTACTAAGGGATTATTATAATGTCAGCATAAAATATCTTGTATAGAGATATCCTTTGGGATAGTTTACGTTATGATAAAAAATAATTACGAGGAGAAAGTATGAAAAAAATTATAGGATTTGGCTTTTTGGCAGCAACACTGCTTATGGTAGGTTGTACACAAGAGCAGCAAAACAGGTTTAGTCATGGTATACAGAACTGGACGGGTACCAACGGTGTTATGGAGATATATGCAGGTGAAAAGGTGGTGATGCGTTTTCTCAAAGTAGACAAGATGACTACGGGTATTGGCCGTAATGATGGTGAAAAGCGTGCATATCGCTATAGTTATGGTTACTTTGACAAAAACCTGAATTATAAAGTCGACCCAGGTGAGAAAAAGGTCTATTTTGAAGTGAGTGACTACACTAACTATGTCTTTTTAGAAAATCCTTACTACTAGGCGCTTTGTTGGAACTTATACCTTTATTTAAAAAGATCATTCAGGCCAAGAGCGAGACTCCGGAGGATGGTGGACTTTTGGACTTCATCGTCTCTTATCTTCCAGACTACACAGCAGTGCGACTAGACAGGAACGGTGTCAAAAACCTCTTTATCTACAAGAAGTTCGGAGCAGGGGATCATCTCTGTTTTGCAGGACATGTGGACGTCGTTCCTGCGGGTGAAGGATGGAGTGTCGACCCTTATGGTGCTATTGAAAAAGATGGCTATATTTATGGCCGTGGTACGCAAGACATGAAGTCTGGCGTAACAGCTTTTTTACAGGCCGTCAAAGAGGCTGAACACTTTAATGGAACACTCTCTTTGTTGTTGACTTCAGATGAAGAGGGACCGGCTAAAGATGGTACTCTGGCTGTTTTGGACTATTTGAAAGAGCAGAAGATAATGCCGGACTCATGTATTGTGGCAGAACCAACATGTGAAGCTTATTTTGGTGATGCTATTAAAATTGGTCGGCGTGGTTCGATTAATGGCGTCATTGAAAAACATGGGAAACAAGGACATGCGGCTTATCCAGAAAAGGCGACCAATCCTATCCATAAAGTGGCACAGGTACTGCACCATATTGCCGGTGTGAATCTGGATGAGGGTGATGAGAATTTTGCGCCAAGCAAGTTTGTTGTTACGGATATCAGAGCGGGTATGGAAGTGACCAACGTGACACCGGGTAAGTTGAAGATGATGTTTAATGTGCGTAACTCTACCAACACGGATCAAA
>JALWKG010000323.1 GCA_027081565.1 Helicobacteraceae bacterium | reverse complement strand
CCACCGGCAATAGGGTGCATCATCGGTGTCTCTACCTCTAAAAAGCCCTTGTCTTCAAAGAAACGACGGGTAAGAGAGATGACTTTAGAACGCATATGGAAAGTACGACGTACATCTGCATTCATAATAAGGTCAAGGTAACGTTGACGGTAACGTAACTCTTTGTCTGTGATCCCGTGAAACTTCTCTGGAAGTGGAGAGAGCGCTTTGGTGAGCAGTTTGATACTGTCAACATGAATGGAGAGCTCACCTTTGTTGGTTACAAATGGAAAACCGTGGGCTTCAATGATATCACCAACTTCATAACTCTTTTTAAAGATATCGTTATAAAAACCTTCAGGAAGATTGTCACGAGTGACATAGACTTGTAACATACCTGTTTCGTCTTCGATCTTTAAGAAACTGGCCTTACCCATAATACGGAAAAATTTAATACGACCGGCAACCGTAAAGTTACGGTTTTCATCACGGCGAGACTCTGTACCTGCAATGTCAGCATTGACATCTAAGTATTGTCCTATTGTTGTATCTCTTTGAGATTCATTGTCATATGGGTTAAAGCCATTTTCACGAAGAAGATTGGCTTTTTCGAGACGTTGTTGAACGTATTTGTTTTCTAAATTCAAAATTTACCTTTTAGTACTAACTGTTTTCTTGACATTTTTTGCAGATACCATAGATCTGCATAGAGTGATCCTGCATCTTAAAACCATGGGCATCAGCGATCTTGTGTTGCTGGGTCTCGATGACTTCATCCACAAATTCAGTGATCTCATGACACTTGGTACAGATCATATGGTCGTGATGATCTTTTGCGCCCAACTCATATTTTTTACCTTGCGCACCAAAAGAGAGTGAAGAGACAATATCGTTCTCTTCTAACATCGAGAGGGTTCTGTAGATGGTTGCGATCCCGGCATTTAGCTCAGGGTACTTCTCTTTGATCAACTGGTGCAGTGCCTCTGGTGTGAGGTGCTCTTGAGAGTAGTATAGTGTCTCAAGGATCTTCTCACGCTGGTTGGTGAACTTAAGTGCTTTTTCTTTAAGTAGCGCTTTAAAATCTGCTAGTAGTTTATCATACTCAATAGTACGTTCTGTAAAATTTGTTGACATGTTACTCTCCTTTTGTAAGGTTGTCTTCGATGTGCTCTTTGACACTCTGTTTGATCTTCTCTGTACTGGCGTCAAGTGTCTCATCGACTTTTTCACTGACAGCATCACTCGCTTTGTCTAACTGCTTTTGTGCGGCTTGAACACCGCTGTCTATGGAGTCATTAAGGTCTTGACTTACTTCAGCAGGATCAATATGCATAACAACGCTACCCACTTCAACCATAATTGGGAAGAGGAAACTGTTTTGCATAACAGGTTCAAGGTTGACACGAACTGCTTTGATGTTGTAAACAGCATAAACGATCACTGCCCCGATCAAAAAGAACTTACCACTGCCAACAATAAAACCAAAGACCTTATCAACAGGACCAAGCCCACTCGCTTTAGACATCTTGGTCAGTACTATGCCTAAAACGATCATCGCTGCCCAAAACATAATAAGTGTTGCAATAAAACCTACAAAACTGACAGCAGCACCTGATTCGAACTTAAAGATAGTGTCACTTACGAGTGAACCCACACTGTCACCTAAACGTGAGGCAACAAAGATACCGCCAATAATGCCGATCAGTCCAAAAAGCTCTTTAAAAAAGCCATTGATGATCCCCTTGAGGCCAAGTAGCAATATAATAACACCAACAACAAGATCGAAATAGTTAAGTTCCATAACAGGGTCACTTTATAGTAATTTAGCGCGTATTATATCGCTCAAAACTGTAAATTAGATAATGAGAGCGTTTATCAAACTTTAAATCACTATAATAAGAGCCAAGTCAGAGGGTTTTTAGTAATTATTGTGTAATATAAATGTTTTAAAATCAAGGACGCACTTTAGCGTACAAAATATAGAATATATACAAGGCAAGACTATGAGCATTTGGACACCATCGAGCTGGAGAGACAGACCAGTATTACAACAACCAACTTATCCAGATATGGAAGCATTAAAGCGTGTTGAACAAGAGTTGAGTGCTTATCCACCATTGGTGTTTGCAGGTGAAGCACGCAGCTTAACCAAGCAGTTGGCAGATGTTGCCAATGGTAAAGCTTTTTTACTTCAAGGTGGAGACTGTGCTGAGAGCTTTTCAGAGTTTCATGCAGACAACATCCGTGATACTTTTAAAGCAATGATGCAGATGGCCGTTGTGATGACATTTGCAGGTGGTCTTCCTGTGGTCAAAGTAGGGCGCATGGGCGGACAGTTTGCCAAGCCACGATCTTCTGATAATGAGACTATTGATGGTGTAACACTGCCAAGTTATCGTGGAGACATCATCAACAGTGTTGATTTCACTGAGTCTGCACGTGTGCCTGACCCACATCGTATGATCGAAGCGTACAACCAGTCAACTGCTACACTTAACCTCCTTCGTGCTTTTGCAACAGGTGGTATGGCTGACCTTCATCAAGTTCACAAATGGACACTGGACTTTGCCCATCAA
>JALWKG010000322.1 GCA_027081565.1 Helicobacteraceae bacterium | reverse complement strand
AGTTGGTCAAACGGGCACCGGTCAGTTTAGAGAGGAAGTCATACGCGTTGTTACGCGGATTGAAGAGGTACCAGTAGTTGGTCTGTCCACCCATGTCCAAAAGTCCAGCCGCCAAACAGACCAGATGGTCGATGATGCGTGAGAGTTCTGAGAGGATTACTCTGATAAAGATCCCTCTATCAGGCAGTGTCACCTCCAACATCTCTTCTACCGTCTTTGAAAAAGCGATGTTGTTCATAAGCGCCGAACAGTAGTTCAGACGGTCTGTGTAGGGGATGATCTGATTATAGTTGTGGTTTTCACAGCTCTTTTCAAAACCACGATGCAGATACCCTACTTCACACGCTGCCGCCACGATAGTCTCACCATCAAGCGCTGCCAGAGTCCTGATCGTACCGTGACTTGCAGGGTGAGAAGGTCCGAGGTTCACCACCATAAGATCATCAGCTCTCATGTCCAGAGCACGCTCTTCAAGCAACGGTGCCATCTCATCCATAAGGTCCTGAGAGGTGGTGCAGTACTGTCCCTTGGTGATCTCATAATCTTTTCTAAGTGGATGGCCTACAAATTCGTTGTGATTTAAAATACGCTTGAGCATCTTGTGATTTTTAAAGTGTATACCATACTGATCATACACTTCACGCTCTGCCCACTCTGCAGCACTGAAAAGCGGAACAATACTCTCAACCCCTTCATCAGCATCAGCGACCAGGACTTTGATGGTACGTGTCTCTTCAAAGTTTTCATGACGTAAGATGTAGATAAGTTCAAAACGACATTGCGCAGGGTGTTTTTTATAAAGGTTGTCTACCGCTGTAATGTCTAAAAGCAGTCTGAAACCATCATGTTCTTTGGCCTCCAGCAACACACCGTAAAGTGCGCCGCTCTCTATGGTCTTAGTGATCATCAAGCTTGCCTTTAAAGTCACTGTTTCTGACACTGAACTTGGGCTCACGTTTTAACTGTCTCTGTATGTCCAAAACAGCATCAATGATCGCCTCTGGTCGTGGTGGACAGCCTGCTACATAAACATCTACAGGAATGATCTCATCAATACCCTGCAGTGTGGTGTAGTTGTCATAAAAGCCACCTGTCGAAGCACAGGCGCCCACAGCGACCACCCATTTTGGCTCAGGCATCTGGTCATAGATCTGTTTTAAGATAGGGGCCTGTTTATAGCTCACAGTGCCTGCCACCACTAAAAGGTCAGCATGACGTGGAGAAAAACGCAGTACCTCCGCACCAAAACGGGAGATATCATAACGACTGGCCGCTGTTGCCATAAACTCTATCGCGCAACAGGCCGTTCCAAAAACAAAAGGCCATAGTGACGCTTCTCTACCCCATGTGACCACAGCATCTATAGTGGTTGTGACAACAGCTTCATCTAAAAGGTGGGTATTACTTACGTCCATTTTAAGACTCCCGAACGGTAGACATAAAGAAGTCCCCCTACAAGAAGGCCTACAAAGACAAACATCTCAAGCAGCGCAAACAGACCCAGTTCTCTTAAGTTTAAGGCCCAAGGGAAGATAAAAAGGACCTCGACATCAAAGACTAGAAAGATAATTCCAACCAGAAAGAACTTGACATTGAAAGCATCAAAAGCATCTTTATGAGTGACTCTGATCCCGCCTTCTACCGGTTCATTTTTACGGACATTATCGCTCTTGGCACCCAGGTAACGGGTCAAGTGAAATAGTAGCGGCAACAAGACGACCAAGGCGGCCACCATGATCGAAGCCAGAAGAAGAGAGCTGTTCATATGTAGGAGAAACCTTTAAATCAAAAATAAATTTTTATAATACTTTATATAGTTAAATTATGACTCATTTCATCTTAATTCCAACATATTTTCATCTTCAATTTTGAAAGAGCATCTATAAAACAACCCTTGTTTTACGGGAGGTATGAGAAGAAACAACACTTCAAAAAAATAGAGCCTCGCCTTAGCTATGTTGCTGCATCTCTTCTCGTTCTTCTTGAAACTCACTTCTTACCTTCCTCTTGAGATTTGAGCTGATTAACTGGTGGCGTAATAATCAGAATTATCTTATAATACACCATACTATTTACAAGGTTCTAAATGAGAAAAATAAACACTATTGTCAATGCTAAAGAAGAGATCGCCAAACTAAAAAACTTAAACTGTGCCGAAGACGATGTCTTTTTCCAAGCTATGGAGGAGGTGCTTCTTTCTATCTTTCCACTTTTCAAGTCTGATGAGATCTATAATAAAAGTGCCAAAAACGCCATCGTTCGCCGACTTATCACACCAGACCGCGTCATAAAGTTTAAAGTCGTATGGCTTGATGACAACAACGAAGCGCAGGTCAACACAGGTTACCGTGTGCAATTCAACAATGCACTAGGGCCCTACAAGGGAGGCTTGCGTTTTCACCCCAGTGTTAATGAAGGTGTCTTGAAGTTTCTAGGATTTGAACAGATCTTGAAAAATGCTCTGACGGGTCTGCCTATTGGCGGTGCAAAAGGAGGAAGTGACTTCGATCCTAAAGGTAAAAGTGACTTTGAGGTGATGAAGTTCTGTTCTGCTT
>JALWKG010000321.1 GCA_027081565.1 Helicobacteraceae bacterium | reverse complement strand
TTCAAACACAATATGATTTTTATCCTAAGATAGAGGGAACTGGACAAGGGGCCAGGGAACGTTCAGGGTATAGTCCTTGATGCAAAAAAGGACAGAGGGACAGGGGACAGAGGGGTCAGGTGACCCTGACCCTATCTTTCAATACAATCTTCCCTATTTACGACTGTAAGATACCTGTTACTTTAGAAAGAAGATGTTGAGAGAATCCTTCTTTATCGGTTTCTATGATTAGTTTATTACATTCTTGTATATCTCTAACTTTTTCTAACTTATTTATATTTGTTCTTTAATAGAGGTCATGACAATGGTCAAAGGGGTCAGTCGCCACCTATAGTTTTCATCTACATAATGCTCTTGCGATATAAACGTACAACAGCCAAAACACTTTGAAACAACCTTTGTCTTAAACCTCTTCCTCTTCACAATTTGTTGATTATAACATAGTCACAGTTACCGCCAATCCCTATATCACGATATCGTCTATATTTCTAAATATTATAAAATCACAAATAACATTAAACTTTCATCTCTTTTTCATAAGAGTATGCTAATCTATGACACGACTACTATGGGAGATATTATGAAATTACTTATACTTATATCTATAATCTTCAATATCATACTTTTTGCACAAAATGAGGTGAAGAGCTCTTTTTCTTATATACAGTTGGAAAACAAACCTTATACACTGCAAGAGATCGTACAAAAAAGTGAAAAAGGCCTTTTTGTACCACTGCATCAAAAACGATCTGTATTTGGTTTTACCAATGACATATTTTGGATCAAAGTTGTCAGTAAAAACAGTGGCTTAAAAGAGAAGACACAGATACTTGAGATGGGTTATCCCACACTGGACATAGTAGATATTTATGAACTTCAAGATACACAGCTGCTCTTAAAAAAAGAGTTGGGTGACTGGCGAGTACAAGATGAAAAATACTTAATGCCAAATCCGACATATGAGTTTGTTATCCCTGCCAAAGAGACCAAAATACTTTTTATACGGGTGTTGTCAACAGGGTCTGTTCAACTCGGTATCACCGTCCAAAGTTTCAAATCCTATATACGTCATAGCAGTGTAGAAGTCAAATGGCTCTCTTTTTACTTTGGAGCTGTTTTTATTATGTTGATGTATAACTTTATTCTTTATCTTATTATTAAAAACAAAAGCTTTTTGTATTATGTTCTTTTCCACATCAGCTATACTGCATTTGCCTTGTCTTTATCTGGTATTGCAGCGCAAATTTTATGGCCAAACATACCAGAGCTCAATAAGTATGCCATACCTGTCAGTATGTCTTTGTCCGGAACTTTTGCTTTTCTCTTTGCGATCTACTTTCTAAATCTCAAGCAGTTAAGCAGACGACTTTACCACGTAATATATGCCTTTGTTCCACTCTCTGTACTCATCGCTTTTATGCCGTTTGTAACAGGTTATCGTACTGCTGTTGTGACCAGCAGCGCAATCTCATTTATTGCTGTGGTTCTCCTTTCAGCGACCTCTTTTTATCTGGCCTTTTTTAAGAAAAACATTAATGCATTTTTTTATCTTATTGCATGGAGTTTTTTTCAAGCAGGTGTAGGCATAGCCCACTTGGTTAACATAGGATGGTTCCCCGCTACCCAGTTAACACATTTTGCTTCACAGATAGGTTCTTTTTTCGAATTGCTTCTACTCTCCATCGGTTTGGCTTTTTACTATAACCGCCTCAAAGATGAACATAGCAAGTTACGCAACACCAACAACCAGCTAAGAGCCCTTTCTAACACTGACATGTTGACAGGTAGCTATAACAGACGGTATTTTTATGACAATGCCAAGCGCTTGCTTGAAGATGCTAAAGCGCAAGAGAGAGATCTTTACTTGTTAATGTTAGATCTGGACCACTTTAAAGATGTCAATGATACTTACGGTCACGGTATAGGTGACAAGGTACTTATATCGTTTGCCCATACCTGTCAGAAAATACTGAGAAATGACGATATGTTTGTGCGTTACGGCGGTGAAGAGTTTGTGATCTTGTTAGCAACTGCAGAGAAAGAGACAGCCATCAATATTGCAAAACGTATCAATAAAGCGGTGAGAGAGACTAGCTTTAATGTTGCTTCTGAGTTAAGAGTGACGGTCAGTATTGGTATTGCTCATACCTCTTATGAAATAGAAGCGCTGCTTTCATCAGCAGATAAAGCACTTTACAGTGCAAAAGAGAGTGGTAGAGACACCTATGTCTTCTT
Organism: Helicobacteraceae bacterium; assembly: GCA_027081565.1. Classification (GTDB taxonomy): domain Bacteria; phylum Campylobacterota; class Campylobacteria; order Campylobacterales; family Sulfurimonadaceae; genus Sulfonitrofixus. The sequence continues at coordinate 8,649 of JALWKG010000321.1, read as the reverse complement.
CGACAAAAACATCTCCTAGCCTTAGATCAGAACATGACTTTTACACACATTTACAGGTACAAAAAAAAAGATCTTCGGGTGACAGAGTAAATGGTTGCTAAAAGTCTATCTGCATCCTGATTCTCGTAAGGTATTATCTCACCCCGTTGGTTCGTTATGTCCATAACATGGTAGTTTTTTTCTCGCTGGTTCCATCTGGAGTAGAGATCACTATTAGAGACAGCTCCACGTATCACCTAGCTGAATATAAGTCCTTTTCTTGTAAAATCTCAAGACTAAATTATAATTCACTTCAGGAATCTTTATGAACAGTGCACCTATTAAAAAATGTCTTTTCCCTGCAGCAGGCTATGGAACCCGCTTTCTCCCCGCTACCAAAGCCACCCCAAAAGAGATGTTGCCCGTTCTCACAAAACCACTGATACAGTATGGTGTTGAGGAGGCTGTTGAAGCCGGTATTAACACCATGGCCATTGTTACCGGTCGTGGTAAACGTGCGCTTGAAGACCATTTTGACCGATCATATGAGCTTGAACATCAGATCGAGGGCAGTAGCAAAGAGCTACTGATGACAGATATTCGTACCATCATCAGAGAGTGCACATTCTCTTACACACGTCAAGTAGAGATGAAGGGGCTTGGTCACGCCATACTCACAGGTGAGACACTCATCGGTCATGAACCTTTTGCTGTTGTCTTGGCAGATGACCTATGTGACAATGATGGTGATGGCGTACTGGCACAGATGATAGAGCTTTACAAAAAGCACAAATGTTCTATCGTCGCTATTGAAGAGGTTCCAAAAGAAGACACTTCCAAGTATGGTGTCATCGCAGGTGACGAGATCGAAGAGAACGTCTTTCAGATCACTAACATGGTCGAAAAACCAGACCCAGAAGATGCGCCTTCCAACCTTGCTATCATCGGTCGATACATTCTTACACCAGACATCTTCGACATCATCCGTGAGACAAAACCGGGTAAAGGCGGAGAGATCCAGATCACCGACGCTCTTTTAGAACAGGCTAAAAATGGAAAGGTTCTTGCTTATAAGTTCCAAGGTCAACGTTTTGACTGTGGTTCTGTTGATGGCTTTGTGGAAGCAACTAACTATTTTTATAAAAAGTCTAAAGCTTAAAAAATGAAAGGCATCATCTTAGCTGGAGGCAGTGGTACACGTCTTTACCCTATTACCAAAGGTATCTCCAAACAGCTCGCTCCCATCTACGATAAACCAATGATCTACTACCCTCTCTCAGTATTGATGCTTTCGGGTATCACTGAAGTACTTATTATCTCCACATCTCAGGATCTTCCTCGTTTTGAAGAGCTTTTAGGTGATGGTTCTGACATAGGTATGTCCTTTAGCTATAAAGAGCAGCCTTCTCCAGACGGTCTGGCACAAGCCTTTATTATTGGCGAAGATTTCATTGGTAACGATGATGTCTGTCTTGTGCTTGGTGACAACATCTTTTATGGTCAAGGTCTGAGTAAGATGTTAGCCTCAGCAGTGAACAACTCTACCAAAGAAGACACAGCAACCATTTTTGGTTACTACGTCAAAGATCCTGAACGTTACGGTGTTGCTGCTTTTGATGCTGCAGGTAATGTCACTAGTATAGAAGAGAAACCTGAAGATCCGCAAAGCAACTATGCAGTAGTTGGTCTTTACTTCTACCCTAATGATGTTGTACAAAAAGCAAAAGAGGTCAAACCTTCACATCGTGGCGAGTTGGAGATCACTACTTTAAATCAGGACTATTTAAAAGCCAACCGTCTTAAAGTTGAGCTTATGGGTCGCGGTTACGCTTGGTTGGACACAGGAACACACGAGAGCTTGTTAGAAGCATCCAACTTTATTCAGACTATAGAAAACCGCCAGGGTCTCAAAGTCGCCTGTATCGAAGAGATCGCTTTTGAGATGGGCTACATCTCAAAAGAACAACTCACAGAACTGGCACAACCACTCAAAAAAAACCAGTATGGACAATACCTCCTAAAGCGTGCAGATGAAGGAGTTATCGCTCGATGACATTTACACGCACAAAGATCCCTGATGTCGTCATTATCGATCCTCAAGTCCATGGAGATGAGAGAGGTTACTTTGTAGAGACTTTTCGGCAAGACAAGCTCGAAACATTTTTAGGTTTTAAAGTAAACTTTTGTCAAGACAATGAGTCCAAGTCATCGAGAGGTGTCTTAAGAGGTCTTCATTACCAACTTGCGTCTGCCGCACAGACCAAACTTGTCCGTGTCATACAGGGCAGTGTTTTGGATGTCGCTGTAGATATCCGTGAAGGCAGCCCTACCTTTGGCCAGCATGTGGCTGTCAAACTGACTGCCGAGAACAAACGTCAGCTTTTTGTTCCCCACGGTTTTGCCCATGGCTTTGTAGTTCTTGAGGATGATACGGTCTTTGCCTACAAGGTAGACAACTATTACTCTCCTGAAAATGACAGAGGCATGAGTTTTAATGATCCTGACTTAGAGATAAACTGGATTTTGGATGAAAGTGAATTGAAGTTATCAAAAAAAGACACTATGCAACCCTCTTTTAAAGAGGCCGCACACTTCGACTATAGTGAGCATCCTTTTGCCTAAGTCCATTTTAGTCACCGGTTCCAACGGACAGTTGGGTTCAGAGCTTCAATCACTTGCTGATGAGCATACTGCACTTGAGTTCACCTTTGTAGAGAGAAGTGACCTTGATCTTGGTTCAGCAGCTTCCATAGAGACTTTTTTTGAAGGCAAAGCGTTTGATGTCATCATCAACTGTGCTGCTTATACTGCTGTTGACAAGGCTGAGTCGGATGAAGAGATGGCTTATACCATCAACCATAAAGCAGTTGAGACCTTAGCCCATATTGCCAAGAAGCGTGACACAGCACTTATCCATATTTCTACGGACTATGTCTTCGACGGCAGTAACTTCAAGCCTTATGTAGAAAATGATCCAACCAACCCACAGAGCGTTTACGGTGCCAGTAAGCTCGCCGGTGAAGAGGCCATGCAGACCATAAACCCTAAAAACAGCCTCATCATCAGAACGTCATGGGTCTACAGCAGTTTCGGGAACAACTTTGTCAAGACCATGCTGCGTCTAGGTACAGAGCGCGATGAACTCGGTGTTATCTTCGATCAGGTTGGTACACCGACCTATGCAAAAGATCTGGCATCTGCTATTTTAAATATCATTCCAAAACTTGAAAATGCTGATGTAAAGATCATGCACTACAGTAACGAAGGTATCTGCTCGTGGTATGACTTTGCTATTGCTATTTTTGAGATGCAGTCTATAACATGTAAGGTCAATCCTATCGAGACTAAAGCTTATCCAACACCAGCTACCCGACCTCACTATTCACTACTGAACAAAACGAAGATCAAAACAGACTATGCCCTTAGTATCCCTTACTGGCGGGATTCTCTTCGTCAAGCACTGCAACTAATGGAGCCAACAATATGAAATCTATCCTAGTCACCGGTTGTGCCGGGTTTATCGGTTCTAACTTCGTCCCCTATTTTTTAGAGAAGTATCCTGAGTACTTCCTCATCAACCTCGACCTTCTGACTTATGCAGGCGATCTTGCCAACCTGAGTGATGTCAAAGCCGATGCCAACTATAAGTTCATCAAGGGTGACATCTGTAACCGTGAACTCGTTGAGTTCATCTTTGATGAGTACGATGTCCGTGGTGTGATCCACTTCGCAGCAGAATCCCATGTAGACAACTCCATCAAAAACCCGGGGGTCTTCATCGAGACCAATGTCAATGGCAGTTTTACCCTTTTGGATGTTGCGTATAAAAAATGGATGGAAAAGCCATTTACCTTTAAAGAGGGCTATGAGGGTTGTCGTTTTCACCACATCTCTACCGATGAAGTCTATGGAACACTTAACGAAACAGATCTCTTCACCGAAGAGACACCCTACGCGCCAAACTCTCCCTACTCCGCATCAAAAGCTTCATCAGACATGATCGTCAGAAGCTACCAGGAGACTTACGGCATGAACACCGTCATCACCAACTGCTCCAACAACTACGGACCCAAGCAGCATGATGAAAAGCTCATCCCGACCATCATCAGAAAAGCGCTTGCATGTGAGAGCATCCCTATCTATGGTGACGGCAAAAACATCCGTGACTGGCTCTATGTGTTAGACCACTGTAAAGGCATCGACCTTGTCTACCACACGGGTAAAGAGGCTAACGTTTATAATATTGGTGGACGTAATGAACGTACCAATCTTCAGATCGTAGATGCTATATGCAGTATATTAGATAAAAAAACACCTAAGTCTGACTCGTATAAAGAGCTTATTACTTTTATAGAAGACAGAGCTGGTCATGACAGACGTTATGCTATCGATGCTACCAAACTTGAGAACGAGCTCGGTTGGAAAGCAGATGAGGATTTTGATTCAGGTATCGTAAAAACTGTAGATTGGTACTTTGAAAAATATAATACCAAGGAAGCCAATGCTTAATAAAAAAACTATTTTGATCACAGGTGGAACAGGTTCGTTTGGTAAAAAGTTCATAGAGACTATTTTAGAGAGATATCCTGACGTCAAAAAGATCATCATCTATTCACGAGACGAGCTCAAACAATCATTAATCAGACAAAAGTACCCACATTGTGATTTTCCTCAGTTGCGATTTTTTATAGGTGATGTGAGAGATAAAGAGAGACTTACGCAAGCCTGTGAAGGCGTAGACGTTATCATACATGCAGCAGCTATTAAACAAGTTGACACAGCTGAGTACAATCCTACAGAATGCATCAGAACTAACATCGATGGTGCAGAAAATGTCATTCATGCTGCACTGGCATGTGGTGTTCATGATGTTGTAGCCCTCTCTACAGATAAAGCATGTGCTCCTATAAACCTTTATGGAGCGACTAAACTGGCTTCAGACAAACTTTTTGCAGCAGCCAACAACATCAGAGGTTCTAAAGACATACGTTTCAGCGTTGTTCGTTACGGAAACGTTATGGGATCTCGTGGAAGTGTCATCCCATTTTTTATGGACAGACGTAAAGATGGTGTTTTACCGATCACACATAAAGAGATGACCCGTTTTAACATCTCTTTACAAGATGGTGTCAACTTGGTTATGTTTGCACTTGACAACCATTTAGGTGGTGAGATCTTCATCCCTAAGATCCCTTCTTATAAGATTCTTGATATTGCAACAGCGGTCTGTCCTACATGTGAGACCAGAGATGTTGGTATCCGTCCCGGTGAAAAACTTCATGAAGAGATGATCACAGACACCGATTCACTCAACACCATTGATTTGGGTCCTTACTATGCGATTCTTCCATCTGTCTCATATACCTATCAGGAAGAAGATTTTATGAAGCATCATAAAGCCAAAAAAGTTCCGTTTGGTTTCAAATACAATTCGGGGACCAATAACGAATGGGAAACGGTAGAGAGCTTACGCCAACTCATCGTTGACCATGTAGATCCTGATTTCAAGGTCTAGTATGATCCCTTACGGCAAACAATATCTGATCCAAGATGACATAGATGCAGTAGTCGAGACCTTGGAGTCAGACTACTTGACAACAGGTCCTAAAGTCAAAGCCTTTGAAGAAGCATTAGCTGAGTATTGTGAGGTCAAGTACTGTGTGGCTGTTGCAAACGGTACCGCAGCCCTTCATCTCGCCTCATTGGTCTTACTGGAAAAAGGGGACAAAGTCCTAACAACTCCAAACTCTTTTCTAGCAACCTCTAATGCCATTCTCTATGCCGGTGCCAAACCCGTTTTTGTCGACATCGCTGAAGATGGCAACATCGACCTTGATCTTTGTGAAAAAGCACTTCAGCAAGATCCTGGTATCAAAGCCATCTACCCTGTCGCTTTTAGTGGGCACATGGTTGATCAACAGAAGTTAAAACATCTTAGAGAGACATACCATGTCACTGTCTTGGAAGACTCTGCCCATGCTATCGGTGCAAAAGAGGGTCATATCAAAGCAGCCTCATGTACTAACAGTGATATCTCTATACTCTCATTTCACCCTGTCAAGCATATGACAACGGGTGAAGGCGGTGCTGTTACCACCAACTCCAAAGAGATCTACGAAAAGCTGTTGACACTTCGCGGTCATGGTATGGTCAAGACTCCAGAGATGAAACCTTGGGAGTACGAGATGCGTGAACTGGGATTCAACTACCGCATCACAGACATACAGTGTGCATTGGGACTTTCACAACTTAAAAGACTCGACAGCTTTATAGAGAGACGTGTTGAGATCGCTAAAAAGTATGACACAGCCTTTAGCGACTCCATAGTCAAGTCACTCTACACTTATGATGGCAAATCCTCTTACCATCTCTATGTGGTCAAGGTGGACTTCTCAAAACTCTCTCTTTCCAAAGTCGACCTCTTTAATAGACTGAGAGAAAAAGGTATAGGCGTACAGCTACACTATATCCCTATCAACAAACAGCCCTACTACAAAAGCTTAGGCTACGGTGATGAAAGTACTCCTGTTATGGACAACTACTATGAAAAGTGCTTCTCACTGCCGATGTATCCTAAGATGAGTGATGATGAACAGAGTTATGTCATCAACACACTCTTCGAGGTCTTAAATGGCTAAAGCTATTGCCATCATCCCTGCCCGTGGAGGCAGTAAACGGATCCCCAGAAAAAACATCAAAGATTTTTACGGAAAACCGCTGATAGCCTACTCCATAGAGGTCGCCTTAGAGTCTAAACTCTTTGAGAAAGTAGTGGTCACTACTGATGATGAAGAGATCGCGACTATAGCAAAATCATATGGTGCAGACGTTCCGTTTATCCGTCCTAAAGAGCTTTCTGATGACTTTACAGGGACAGAAGGTGTGATAAATCACGCCTTAGAGTACTTAGCATCTCAAGGTGATACATTTGATTATGTCTGTACTATTTATGCAACCGCACCTCTTTTACAGGCGCAATACTTGATCCAAGGATACAACGCACTTAAAAGTTCAGATGCGATCAACGCATTTTCAGCAACATCAATGCCATTTCCTATACAGAGGACCTTCAAACTCAACGATGAAGGCCGATGTGAGATGTTCACACCAGAACACTACATGACACGTTCGCAAGACCTTGAAGAGGCCTATCAAGATGCAGGACAGTTTTATTGGAGTAAAGTGGGCAAGAGATCCAAAGAGATCATGTTTGGAAAAGACAGCATCCCAGTTGTCCTGCCAAGACACCTTGTACAGGACATAGATACTTTGGAAGATTGGCAGCGCGCAGAACTGTTGTACAAAGTCATCCAAGAGCAGGAAAAAAGCAGGTAATGCAGAGCATTCTCTTTCGTGCAGACTCATCTTCGACTATTGGAACTGGTCATATTATGCGTGATCTTGTTTTGGCTGAACAGTTTGAAGAGGCTAACATCACCTTTGCGACACAAGATCTTAAGGGTAACATTAATCATAAGATCAAAGAGAAGAACTACACCATAGAGATCTTGCATTCCAATGAGGTTCAAGAACTCGACGCGCTTATCAAAAGACTTAACATTGATATGCTGGTAATAGACCACTACAGTATTGATCAAAGGTTTGAAAAGCAACTCAAAACGCAAAACCCACAACTCAAGATCCTGAGTTTTGATGATACTTATGAAAAACACTATTGCGATATTCTACTAAACCATAATCTTTATGCTGATCCAAAAAGATATGAAGGCTTGGTACCTGAACATTGTGAACTAAGGTGTGGAAGTGCCTATACTCTTTTAAGAGAAGAGTTCACGATCGAAAAACAAAAAGGCAGACAAAACAGTAACAACCCTGACAACCTTAATGTCTTTATAGCCATGGGTGGTGCTGACCACAGTGACCTAAACAGTAAGATATTGGATGTATTGAAAAACTTTCCGAACATCCATGCGCATGTCGTTACAACTACAGCCAACCAGCATTTAGAAGAGTTAAAAAAATATGTTGAAAATAAAAGAGATATAACCTTACACATCAATACAGATAAAATAGCATTATTAATGAATACAGCAGACTTTGCTATCGTCACACCCAGCGTTACGGTTAATGAGATGGTCTATATGCATCTCCCCTTTATCGCGATTAAAACAGCTAAGAACCAAGATGAGATGTACCAGTACTTGGATCAGCATCACTACGCTGTACTAGAAAAGTTTGATACTGCTGATCTGCTCAAAAAATTGGAAGAGATCACTTCTAAAGAGATTAAACGTGTTAATTTCTCAGATCTCTCTTTGGATGAAAAAAAAATGATCTTAGCATGGCGGAACCATCCAAACATACGCCAATGGATGTTTACCAATGAGTGTATTAGTTTAGAAGATCATTTGAAGTACATTGACTCCTTAAACACCAGAGATGACAGGTCATACTTTTTAATCAAAAAAGCTTCTCAGCCTATTGGAATCATAGACTTTACCAACATGGACCATCTCAACAAAACAACAGAGTTTGGACTTTATGCAGATCCTGCTTTAAGAGGTGTTGGTAATCAGTTGATGGCGTCTGTCATTGATTATGCATTCAACACTTTAGACTTTAAGAAGTTGATCGCAGAAGTCTTTGAAGAGAACCACGCAGCTATTAAGCTCTATAAACGATATAATTTTAAAGAAGTAACAATTAAAC
>JALWKG010000320.1 GCA_027081565.1 Helicobacteraceae bacterium | reverse complement strand
ATGATACCTTGAGGACTGATAACTCCTTTTGTTATTGGTCCAAGCGCCAACCCCATAAGTTTGTTTTCCAACACAGACCATGTCTTACCACCATCGGTTGTCTCTTTAATAACAGAATAGTGATCATTTTGAGCAAACACAACCCCTGTTCCATATGAAAAATCAGAGTTACCTACGATAGTAACATCACCTACACTACCCTCTCTCCATTTCGCTTCTCTAAGATCAATGGTTGCACTGTCATTTGCCATGACTGCACCACTGCTGTCATAAGAAGTTACTTTAAGAGTATGTGCACCTAATGATGAGGCATTTGTATCCCACGTAACTTCATAAGGTTTAGAGTTATCACTACCGATGCTAACATCATCAAGCAAGAAATCAACGCGCGCTGGAACTGTTCCACTGTATGCTGCTGTAACGATCTTCGCTGGTCCATAAAGTATAAACTCATTTTCCATCGGATCAGTCAAATAGATGGCATCAGGAATAGGCTCATCATCAAGTTTTAAGACATTGATCCTAAAAAGATCATCACTGGCTAACTCATAATCTTCATCTATCCAGAGTATCTCAACTTTAACACCCAGTTCATATTCCACTCCAACATCTAAGTACAGGTCAAGGTTGGGTGCAGTTGTTACATGTGCTTCAAACTCCCCAAAACCGCTTAAAAACATATAAGGACCCACAACACCGTATACCATTAAACTAAATTCTGGTCCAGCATTTGCCTTAATCCTTGCATTTACACTATCTAAGTTTGGAAGTGCATAGTCTGTCTGTGACTCTTTTTCATGAATAGGTTCCCAAGATGGTGACCTTCCTCTTTTATACTCTACACCCACTTCTCCGTGAAAAGACTCAGAAGCCGAAAGTGCAAAATTTGCTTGGATCTGGCCATCTACATTAAGTGCCAAATATATTTTTGGAACAATGACAACGGGACCTATAGTGATAGGTGCCAGGCTTATTGAACCAAGTGATATTTTGTCATCGTAGGCTATTCCGTTGTTTGAAGTAATTGCGATCTTCGTACCTTGGTCAATAACGATACTGGTCTTAAAATACTCAGGAATTACAAGGTACTCAGTCTCAAGCTTAAAAATAATACCAAAGTCAAATGTTGTACGCCCTTTTACCGTGACATCACCACCTGAATGTGTAAAAGTCTGGTCTATACTGATGTCAAACAGTGAGCCGCCTTTTAATGCCGGTGCCGCAAGAACTGTTCCATCACTACTAAGTTTTATATTTTCAAGAGTAACTCCCGGTCTCAGTGAAACTTTTTTAATATCATCAGGTGTTATATTGGAACTACTGTAATCAATATGAATATTATTTGTAGCCTCAAGAAGTACGCCTTGCTTTGTAGTAATGACAAGTTCGCCTCCAACCTCTTGTATCTTTGTTATTTTCCGTAAATAGCCATTAGGTGCTTTCTCTGATACGCCGGACATTAAAGTGTCTCCAACTTCATAGTCTGCATACACACCACTGTTTGGAGTTCTAAAATCAAGTTCATTTTGATAATTTGACGCATTGATCTCGGGAACAACGATCATTGCTTGAGTCTCTGAAGGCTCAACCTCAATAGTCCCTTGTTCTAACTCATAAGAGACCTCTTCTTTAGCTGGAGGGATCGTATGCGTTCCAGAAGAGGCATCATCTCCTCCACTGCTACATGCACTAAAAAACAAAAACACGGTAATCATAACCGTTGATACCATTCTCTTGGTAAACATCTCAACCTCCTCTTGGTCAATGTAATTACTGTATTATAAAGTTACACCGTTGCAAAACCGTTGCAAAGCTGATGAAAGAAGGTTAAACCTTTCTATTTACAAACAAAGTGCACCTCTAAATGCAGTTAACTAAACAATAGAACGATAAAGGTCAGTCGCCAACAACCCTCTGCTTCTTAATGATCCTGTTAATATAAGCCTGAGAGAAGTCCAACGCTTTGGCTATCTCATATTGTGAATACCCAAGTTCATAAGCTTTTAAAACCATCTTGTTTCGTTTTTCTATATTGTCTATATTTGCGAACATCTTAGTAAGTTTTTTGATATCAAGTTTTTTATCTTTGATCGATGTCACTACAAGGTTGGATGCTTTTTTGATCTCATCTAGTAAGTGCTCATCTACACTACACTGCAGGAACTCTTTTCGTTGTTCTTTTGTTTTAAATGCATCAAAGACAAATGAATTTTTTAAACATGCAACAGGTTCTGTCTCTTCTGCAAATGATCGGTATGAGCTGTATTGGTACTCACCCAACTGTTTGACCATCTTCGCTTTTACTGGATTGTTTTCTATATAGCCTACCAATGTATACAGGTAAGCCTCATCGGTTACAAACCATGATCTAAACCGCCCTTGCCAGAGATGACCGGAGCGTTTATACTTTTTATTGAAGTAGATAGCGTATGAGGCGTTAAGGTGTTTCATAAAGCGAGAGAGGTTTTCATCTTTAGTCTCTATAAGTAAGTGATAATGGTTACTCATCAACACGTAAGCGTGTAGTTGAACCTTATACAGTTGGCAGCCTGTACAGAGTATCTCCA
>JALWKG010000319.1 GCA_027081565.1 Helicobacteraceae bacterium | reverse complement strand
TTCTCAACAGCAGCAGAGTTAATGTCCATCATACTAATAGAGGCACCTGTAGTTTTGTTGAAGGCATCAAGTATCTTCTGCTCGTTTGTCTCACGTGGATTAATCTCTACCGTGTACATCTCTAAGACCTTGTTCATCCCTTTTTGTTCAGCAGCGATCGCTGCCTTGGTCATCGTGACTGCGGCAGGGTGAAGTGCAGGCAGTGGAAAGTGGTAGTAGTAGACAGCAAAATCATTAGGATACTTTTTCATATAGTTGATCGCTTCAGGAACAAACTTACGACAAAATGGACAGAGAGGATCGGAGAAGATCGCTATTTTGTGCTTGGCATTGGCATTACCAAAAACCAAGTTCTCTTTGTTGTAAAAACTTTTATCAAACTTTGGTGCGACACTGCTGCTTAAAGCAGCGCCCGTCTTAACATTGTTAAGCTCTTTGGTAATGTAGTCACCGTGTACAAAATAGGTCATCATCTGCTCTATATCACGCTCTTGTTTACCCTGCTTGACATGGGCTGTAAGACTTACAATCACACTGTCCCATCCCTTCATATCTTTGACAGGGGCTCTGTTAGTGACCTCTACCTGAAGGTTAGAGACACTTTTGTTGCCTCCTATCTGTTTTTTTAAAAAGCTTGTAACTTCGGCGTCTGTTGCAGCAAATAGTGAAAGACTACTTAGTAGTATCGTTGCTGATAATTTCGACATCAATGACATCATCATCCTTTTGTGTATGTATTTTTGTTTGAGTATAAGCAGAACTATCAGAGTTCTGATAGTTAGATTTTGCCGTAAAACGGTTAACCAATATCTTTGTAACAACGGAAAACTGTAGTAAGATACCGATTATGTCCGTTAAAAAGCCAGGTAAGATCAATAAAAAAGCCCCTAAAATCGCAAAAACATTTAGCCTTTGGAACTCTAGAAGATCAATTTTTTGCATCGAAAGCGCTTGTATGTTTTCCATCAGAGTTGTTCTAAAGTTGACCAGAAGAACAAAGCCTAAAAAAGCACTTGCAACTAACTCTAAAAAAGTGTTAAAGCCACCAATCTCTGAAGAGAAGTTAACCGATACCATCACCTCCAAAAAGAGGTATATTATAAAATAGATCATGATAGTTTACTCATCACTTCTTCAAAGCTCTTCTCAGCAAAGACAGCACGTTTTTCTAAAGTTGCACGTTCTACGATCTGAACATTGCCGTTAACCAGCTCTTTACCAACAATAACGGTGTATGGAAAGCCTATCAACTCAGCATCTTTCATCTTAAAGCCAAAACGCTCTTTACGATCGTCTAAGATCACTTCAACACCTGCTTCTTGTAACTCTTTATAAAGTTTTTCACCAAAAGCAAGTTGTGCTTCGTCTTTTATATTGGAGACCATAATATTGATAGTATAGGGTGCGGTCTCTTTAGTCCAGATACACCCTTTATCATCATGATGCTGCTCAATGGTCGCTGCGATAAGGCGACTGACACCCATACCGTAGGTTCCCATGATCAGTGGTTCAGCTTGACCTTTTTCGTTAAGGAACTCCGCTTTAAGCGGTTTTGAATAGGTGGTACCAAGCTTAAATATATGGCCGACCTCTATCCCTTTTTTATAAAGTAGCTTTCCTGAACAGTGAGGGCAACCATCCCCTTCTTTAGCTGTGTAGAGGTCTGCAAAAAGTGCCGCATCCAAAACACTCATATCAACACCCACATAGTGTTGGTCTTTTTCATTAGCACCACAGATCATCTGTGTAGCACCTTTTAGTGCTTTATCAAAGACACATGGTACCTTTTCCATGTCAAGTGGGCCCATAAAACCTGGGATAAGACCTACTTCTTCAAGCTCCGCTTCAGTTACATCATCAATATCTAAAGCTTCTGCAGCATTGACTGCCTTCACTTCTTGAAGTTCATCATCCCCACGCACAAAGAAGAGCACGATCTGCTCACCATCTTCATAATGCATCTTTTTGGCGACACATTTCATGGTGTAGTAAGGATCGACCTTAAAAAATGTTGCCAGATCTTCAATACTTTTTACATCGGGTGTTAAGAACTTGTTAAAATCACTCTCTGGAGCTTCAGGGACTGTTTCTCTCGCTGAGCGTTCTGCTGCTTCGACATTCGCACCGTATTCACAACTGTCACAGATAGCAATCGTATCTTCACCACTGTCTGCGATCACCATAAGCTCTTTGGAACCCGCGCCACCGATAGCACCACTGTCCGCTTCGACCACACGAAAATCAAGACCCAGACGTTCCAGGATACGTTTGTATGCCGCTTCCATCACATCGAACTCTCTATCGAGGTCCTCTGTTGTTGCATGAAAGCTGTAACCGTCTTTCATTACAAATTCACGTCCACGCATCAGACCAAAACGGGGACGCGCTTCATCACGGAACTTTGTCTTGACCTGATAGAGATTCATAGGAAGTTGTTTGTAAGAGGTCACGCGGTTACGTACCAGGTTGACCATCATCTCTTCATGTGTTGGCCCCAAAACAAAAAGGTTCTCTTTACGGTCTCTAAAACGGAGCAGCTCTTTACCAAACTTCTCGATACGTCCACTC
>JALWKG010000318.1 GCA_027081565.1 Helicobacteraceae bacterium | reverse complement strand
TTTATCACTAGAACTCTTTCATCGCCCTAGCGATGTCTCGCTTCATATCTTTTTCTTTGAGGTCTTGGCGTTTGTCGTGTAACTGTTTACCCTTGGCCACACCTATCTGCAGCTTAACAAGGTTTTTACGGTTGTAGTACATAGAGAGAGGCACTATGGTCATACCATCTCTCTGAACGGCTCTGGACATTTTGGCGATCTCTTTTTTGTGTAAAAGCAGTTTACGAGATCCGCGCTCTTCATGGCGGTAGTAGTGGTGGGTGGTACTGAGCAGACCGATATGGGCATTATACAAAACTACTTCTCCGTCATCTATACGAATAAAGCTGTCTTTGAGGTTGACCCGTCCAGCACGAATGGCCTTGATCTCGCTACCTTTTAAGACAATACCCGCTTCATACTTCTCTTCAATATGATAGTCATGATACGCTTTTTTGTTTTTAGCAATTGTTTCACCCATAGTAACGCCTCTGTTGATCTCTTGATATGCCTATGGCACAGTTGAGAATGTATTATCGTAATCATACACTAACTCTTGTTACACACAAAAATCAAGTATCATTAATACACAAAAGGATATCGAATGTTAGGTTTCCACTGTATATAAAATGGGTGTATACATATCGTAAAAATAGCTTTAAAACCTCAGTATTAGGTATTGAAAGGGTGTCACTATAAGTATCAAAATATGTGAAATGATAGATTTTATATTTATATAGACCAAATGTTCACAGTTGGTACACAGTTGTAACACATACTGCTCTAAAGGATATTCGGTGAAATATGGATTAAAAGAGATTTCAGGTTTCTAAGTTAGTTTAGAGTTATAGGAGTTTATAGAAATTCATGTTTCATAGTCAAAAATATAGATTAATTAATATTACTTTAGTAAAATACTACTTTTAGATAGTGATTATATTGTGTAATGTTAAAAATCAATGATTGAATGATCTTGACTTAAGGAGTCGTTTGTGAAAAATAAACAAAAAGGTAGAGAGAAGAGAAGCTGTTCTTTGAGTGCTCCTTTTATCTATTTCTTTCTTGAAAGTATGTTGATAGTGATACTGGTCTATATGGTGACTGCAGGTGACATCTTTAGCAAGTTTGGATTAATACTCACTATTATGGGTCTGGTTTACCCTGCACTGAAGCTACCTACTTTTATTAAGCGAGTGGTGACTTGCAGAAACTATGCTGCGCTTAATAAAAATAGAGGAACATCTGTTAATGAAAAGTTTGTGAGATAGCTTTTGTCAAGTATTCAAGCGAGGCACTGTAGGCTGTTTTAAACTGTGTGCGATTAAAAGTCTGTTGGCGTTTGGCCAACTGCGCGGTGTGCATGATGATCTTTTCTACCATCTCCTCTTTTGTGACAAACCCGTCAAGAAATTCTAAAACCTCTATAATACCTATGGCTTTCATAGCGTTGTGGTCTCGGCCATATTTGTGTTCTAACATGGTGACTTCATCTATCAGTCCCATCTCAACCATCTTATGGGTACGTTTTTCTATCCGTTGTCGTAACAGTTCCCTAGAGACATCGATGTTAAAGATATCTATGGCATCGATCACTGGTTTTGGCGGATGTGTTTTAAACCACTCGGTAGGTGAAAGCTGAGACTCTATGGCCAACAGTAACATCTTCTCTATGCGATAAACATCGTTTGCTCTAATGTGTTGCATATACTCTGGGTCAAGTGTGTTGAGGTAGTTGTATGCTGTAGGCAGGTCATGCAATATTTTTGCTACTTGCTGTTTGGTCTCTTGCGTGTATTGTGGTAGATCAGAGAGTCCTGTTGTCATGCTTTTAAGATAAAAACTGGTGCCACCCACGATAATAAGATTTTTACCATCTTCTTGGGCTTTTTGATAGACCTCTTGATACCGCTTTATAAAAATAGCAACATCAAAATGGGTGTTTAGGTAGATCTCATCAACACCAAAGTGTCTGATCGTTGCCAACTCCTCTTTTGAGGGTTTAGCAGAGGCGATGTCGATCTCTTTATAGATACTTAGAGAGTCTATAGAGAGTATGTAAGCGTTATGCTGCATAGCCATCTCTATGGCTAAGTCGCTTTTCCCAGAGGCAGTAGGTCCGATGATAGCGATCTTTTTCATAGGCGTAGTATAGCAATATTTGAGGTCACATTATCTACTTTTAGCTAAAATAGACCATGATTATAAAATGTCTTTTTGCGCTCTTTTTATTGACAACCCTTGTAGGATGCAGTAAAAACAACATTTTTCCTACAGACACACATGTCTATGACTCACCAGACAACTACAGCAATGCTTATGAAGAGTTCTACTTTCCGAGTTCTCAAGAGAGTCTGTTAAGAGGGTGGTTGTTTCGTGCAAAGGGGCCATCGCAAGGTATTGTTGTGGTGACCAACGGTATGCACTACAACATGTCAGAACGTTTTAAAAAATGGACATGGGTGTTAGAGCAGGGGTATGACCTGTTTATTTATGACTTTAGAGGGTACGGGGTCTCATTTGGAGAGGTAGATATGTTTGGTTTTGTAGATGATGTTACTGCCGCCATACATTATGCACATGACTTTAATACTGAGTT
>JALWKG010000317.1 GCA_027081565.1 Helicobacteraceae bacterium | reverse complement strand
ATGCAGGTAGAAAAGGTTCTAACTGGGTCTGCGCTAAAGACCACCAGGACTTGATCCTGAGAATACGGTGTTCCGCTGTAAAGATAAAAACGAGAAAAGCAAGCATGGCCAGACCCATGATCGACATAAAGACCTTCCAACTGCTTCCGGCAAAAGAGAGCATAAAGAGCAGAGACATACTTAAGACGACCACCTGCCCCAGATCTTTTTGCATTACCGCGATCAGTGCCATAATAAACGCGGAAATCACCAAATAAGGCATGAGACGCATAAACTCTTTTTTAAGACCCATACCTCCATGATGTCCTAATTTTCGGGAAAAACTCCATGCTAAAAAGTAGATGAACCCTACCTTAAAAAACTCTACTGGTGCCAAAGAGAAACCGGCCACCTTGATCCATCGTTTGGCACCACCGACTTCACTGACCAAAGACGAAGGCATCAGCGGCATCGTTATCATCAACAGCAGACTCCCCAAAAAGAGGGTCAGTCCTAAACGTTTTAACCAGACAGTAGGATCCAACTGAGAGAGTCCCCACATAATGAAAATGGAGAGCAGACCAAAAGCAGCCTGACGTATAGCAAAATGAAAGTCGCTATAGCCAAAAAGCACCACAATATAACTTGAAAGAGAGTAAGAGAAAATAATGCTGATACCTATAAGTATAGTGGTAAAAATAAAAAGTTGTCGATCAGCCATGGTAATTCCGTCTTAGATTAGTACCGACATTTTAGCGTTTTGGGTTTAAAGTGGGGTTGTGTCTTAGGGACACTGGTGGTTGGGCAACTCAAAACTGCGTATACCATCAAAGAAGAGGGCATTTCCTTTCAGTTCAACCGCAATAATTCTATCAAGACCATCATCACCGTGAAGTATCAATGCCTCTTCTTCTACCTTCCAACTACCAAGTTTTTGCTCTTTGACACGAGACATTCCACCCGCTGCCGTTCTACTCTCAATCAAAAGATATCTTTTGTTACTGCAGAGCCAAAGTTCACGTTTGTCATCATACACACCATCACGTTTCAGATAAGAGAGATGTACACCTTTAAGCCTTTTACGCAAGTCTTGTTGCGCTGTCTGTAGCTGCCTGGTCGGTGTAAAACTAAGCGCTTGAACCAGACTCATACTGGTCGCTTTAATACTGCTCTCATGTGCTCTGTCATAGGTCACCCATACTAAGATCGTTCTCTCTTGAGGTCCAGAGACAACATAAGCCAAGTAAGCGGGGCGCTTGATGCCACCGGTAGAGGTAAATGCTCTTCTGTATATACGGGAGTTGAGTCTCACCACACGCTCTTGAGGAAAGACCTTTGTTCCATTAAGGGTATGAGACATGTTCAAATAGCGTAAGGCTTCATCTCTAGTCATACTTCTTGATCTCATAAGTATAACGTCTTGGCTCGTCTCCTGAAAGAGCTTAAGTCCCTTACCTTTAGTCGCCAAGGCACTCCAATGTTTGGGAAGCCCCATACTGACACCAAGAGAGGAGACTGTAAGTTTTTTAGACCCTGTATAGTTAGTGTCGAAAGTCAATTCCACACCTAGAAGCACCATATGAAGTAAAGAAAGTGTGAAAAAAAGTCGCATAGATTATCCTCATGATCGTAACAGTTGCGTAAAAAGCAAACTATAACATAAGGCCACTAAAGGGGTGCCCCAAACACTTAACACCGTTATAATGATATAAACGCTATATTTCTGCTTATATTTTCCCCACATAAACAGTCCAAACCAAAGACAGAGAGGCCCCCACCCAGATGATAGACCACGACAGCAAAGGTTCCAAAGTACTTCTACTCTTTTTGATCATTGTAGTTGCCTTTGGAATCTTTTTATATACCATGTTCTATACCGCTGTCAAACCGCGTCATCTCCCCTCTCTTTACACTTCCAACACTACCAATGCAGAACGTGGCAGTATCATTAGTGCGGACGGTTTTCATCTGGCCATCACCAAAAAAGTCTATAAGGCAATGATCAACACTAAAAACCTTGACCCTGACAAAAAAGAGCTATTTATACAACTCTTTTCGATCTACAGTGATATTCCGGTCAAAAAGATCCGTAAAAAGCTTCGTCGTCATGGAACAGTCACACTGAGCTATGGCATCTCTGAACAACATGCCCAATATCTAAAGACCTTAGCCTATGAGTTACGTCGACTTCATGTCTTTACCCCTTACAAAACACGCAGTGGCCGTCTAATCTTACAGGGTCTCGATATCTTGGAGAGTGGTGAAGCACGGGTTTATCCTTACGGAGACCTGCTGACACCTGTTATAGGTTATCCCAAAAAGTATGAAGAGCATGGCTATACCCGATCCAAGGGGAACAAAGGGATAGAACGCCAATATAACGAAGATCTAACACCTATCAAAAATGGCAAGCAGCGTGCCCGACGTGATGTCAATGGTTATATGATCTTAAACAAAGAGAGCCATACCCAGTACCCTAAAAATGGTCTCAGTGTTAAACTCACCATTCCCGTCACTCTTCAGTCTCGTGTCGAACAGATGTGTGACAAGATGAAGAAAAAGATGGGTGCCCGTCAGATCATGGTGACGGTTATGGAAGCAGAGACCGGTAAAA
>JALWKG010000316.1 GCA_027081565.1 Helicobacteraceae bacterium | reverse complement strand
CTTTATCTTAGAGAAGTACCCTGCCTCCCACAGTTACAAAACAGACAAAAAGCTCTATGACTATACACAAGAGATCAAAAGTACTTTTATCAAAAAGAGCCAACCTCTCAGTAAAGTACTTTACGATGGGAAGATACACGTCATCAACAACGCCTTAGGCATGCACACCTTTGCCTCAAGAGTCCAAGGCAACAAACTCAAAAGTAAAAATGAGATCCGTGTTGCTTCGATGTTTAAAAATGTTCCTGAGGCCTTTTTACGGATGATCGTGGTGCATGAACTGGCACACCTTAAAGAAAAAGCACACAACAAAGCCTTTTACAAACTCTGCGAACATATGGAACCACACTACCATCAACTAGAGTTCGACACCCGTCTCTATCTCACTTGTGTTGATCATTTTGGCAAACTTTATACTGTAGATAATCGTCTATGATCTTGGCATGGTCAAAAACAAGCTGCTCTTGATTTAAAGCATCTAAAGATACAACCTTGGTGCTCTTAGCATCATCTCCTGCCCTAGGATAAGCATCTGCACGACAGATGTAAACCGCAGAGACCGTATGAAAACGTGGATCACGACTGGGGTCTGAATAGAGTCCCAAAAGTGTGATGATCTCAACATCAAGTCCGATCTCCTCTTGCATCTCACGTTGAAGACACCGTTCTATGGTCTCACCTCTGTCCATAAACCCACCGGGAAGTGCAGTACCATGCGGAGGGTTCAACCTATCAATAAGAACAATACCCTGAAACTGATCTTCCCAATAGATCTCTACGATCCCATCTGCTGTAATAAAAGGAGTCTCTATAGCCATCTCTAATACACCCAAAGGTAAGCACACCCTCTATCTTGAAAAGCAATAAGACAGACCTTTTTAATCACTACTTTCAGACTTTGCATCAACTATCCTTTTGCAGAGAACTTTGAACCTCTTCTATTTTAATATTTTCGATTTTACCTTTTAGTGCTATGGCTAAGGCTTCAAGTTCCTCTTTTGTTGTTCTGTGTGCAATACCACGCGCCGAACAGGCCGCACCACCAATATTATTATAGGTCATTCGCCACTGCATTTTTTTCCTTTTTTAAGTAACTATCATACGTACTAAATGTCATATTTTTACGGATATGACTTAAACATACCTCTAAAGAACCTGATCCTCTCTTCTTTAATGAAATGCTTTATACTCTTGTGACCATAACCGCTCGAGTTCTCTTCGCGTCATCTTATAATATCTAGGTTCTAAGACCATCTCTCTAAGTTTTGCAAGGGAATAAAGAGGAAGGTCCACAACAAGGGCATTGGCCAACCAAGTGGGGATATAACCTCCAGGTTCTGTATGCAGCTGCCAGATGATCTTTGTTTTAGAGGTACCCGTTTTGATCATACTATAGCTTCCCTTGGATTTTGTGATCATTAACATCTTGTTTTGGATTACCCTTTGACACCGCTCTGTCTCTCGATCCTTACAAAAATCGCTTGCAGCTACAGAGTCTAGACGTGCACCTTCTAGTGTATAGATCAAGGTAGAGTGCAGTATAAGTGCACGGTCACTGGCAGGAAAAGGTAGATCAAATGTCTGGTAGATGTAGTTGTCTCTAAAATCCACCTCTTCCAATGTCATACCAAAATTACAATCATGGATCCACTCTGCTGTACGCTCCGTATCATAAAGAAAAGCCACCACTGCATCTACCGAAGCATTGACCTCAACGATCCCCTTAAACTCTAAAAATTCCGAACCAGTAACTTCTCGAGTATAAACTGTAATACCATCATCATCTTTTTCTAGGTGCCAAGGTGTGGCCAAGAGTTCTAAGGTAATAAGTATTATCCAAAATATTGTTTTCATACTATGATTATAACATGACACTTTTTGAGTAATATAGATTAACACACATCAAAAGTTTCACTACTTTTACATGAAGTTATAAACTAGAGCGATATAATACGTTATATACTTTATAGAAATGGATGTCGATGAGAAGATTGTTACCACTGTTTTCACTACTCTATATAACATCTTCTTATGCCTATGATCTTGATTATAAAATGGGTGTTGGTTCTTACTTTACAGGGGCTAAAGGTAAAATTGTATACGTACAAGAAAGTTTTGAAAATTCTTATGCCAATGCTGATCTTAGTACTGATTCACAGTTTTATCTTTGGGGGATCGTTAATCTAAAAAACAATAAGCTTCCTAAAATACGCTTTGAATATACAAAAATGGTATTAGAAGGGGACTCAAAAGCCCATTTAGAAAGCGCTGACCCTAATATTCAAAAATTTATTGACGATTATATCAATAATAATGGCATTATCGATCTCAATGACCAAAACTGGAACAGTTACCTTCAACAGAATATTTATGATCTCTCTTTATATTATGAGTTCTTTGAAAAAAGAGCTTTTCCCAGTATTGGTGCTGGAATTGGTTACAAATATTTTGACTATGTCTATATTATGGACATTCACTATGTCCCTGGTATGCAGTTTGGAGACAGAGATAATTCTGGTGCTCCCAATGCGTACCTAACCTCACGTTACGATATCCCATCAATTAATATAGGATTTGAAGGCCATGCAAAAGCCTACCTCTTTGGAGACTCACAGATGTATGACTGGCAGCTTAAAATGGATCTTATATTTGATTTTGATAAAGAAACAAGTGGTGGTTTAGAGTTTGGTTATAGAGAACAATACTTTAGTCTTCAAGGTAGCGATGTTGAAAATGTCACAGGAGACATGTCATACAAAGGAATCTTTGTAGGTGGTGTTATAAATTTCAAATAACTATTGTGCCAATAGCGAACTGGCATCAATACCCGTAGCCTTCTCTATAAAATGACCTTGAGCATAATCAGCACCTAGAAGCAGTACCATCTGATAAGTCTCTTTGTTTTCTATATACTCTGTCACGACTTGCATCCCCAGTTCATGAATGATGTTAATAATAGACATCACGATCCTCTTGTTGTCAAGGTTCGTCGTGATACCAGCAACTAAAGAGCCATCTATCTTGACTATATCGACACCCAGTTTCATAAGGTACGCGTAATTAGAGTAGCCGCTTCCAAAATCATCTATTGCGATCTTTGAACCCTCTGCTTTAATAAGTTGAAAAAAGTGGAAGACCACATCATTGTTCTCCAAAGCCTCTGACTCCACCAACTCAAACACAATACGCTCAGCACAGTGAGATGCACGCAGGCTTTCCAAGATATAGCGTCGAGTCCTTGCATCCAAGATATCAGACATCTCTATGTTAAAAGAGAACTCATAAAGAGGATTTTTCTGTGCCGCTTCCAAGGTCTGTCGAAAGACCTCTCTGGAAAGTTTACTGTAGAGTCGCGCCCCTTTGGCGATCTCTATAAAACTGTTAGGGTAGTGCATCACACCCTCTCTGTCCACAATACGGACCAAGGCCTCAAACTTCTCGACCTCGTGCTTTTTAGTGTTGGCGATCGCTTGAAAATGTAACTTGACTCCTTGATACTTCAAGGCCTCTTCTACTATTTCTAAAGTCAAAAGGTTCTGTTCCAAATGCAAGACATCATCATCCACCGCAGAGTAAAAGGCATAGGCTTGCTTAGATTTCTGGGCCTCTCTCATAGCCAGTGAGGCCATGGATATCAGTGAACGATGGTTACCACTTTTTGTTCCTTGAGCCACTCCTATACGAACCCGTACGTTGATGTTATGTGAATGACTCACTAACTCTATGGGGTTGAGTTGATGGGCTATTAAGATGGTGTCCTCTTTAAAAAAGTCAGAAGGCGTTTTTTCATCTGCCAAAACAGCAAATTCATCACCCCCATGATAATAGAGTGTCAAACTCTCTCTATTCACCAACTTTTTTAGCTTTTCGCCCAAGGCAACGATCACGCCATCACCTACCGCTTCTCCATAGATCGTGTTGATCGTACTAAAGCTGTCTATGTTGATCAACATCAGTTTGTGTGAATAATGCATCTCTATAGCATCATGCAGTGCTTTACGGTTAGGCAACCCCGTCAAGGTATCGATGTAGAGTTGTTCTTCTAGTGCCAAGGCCTGTTTTTTATGTTCAGTAATATCAAACATAATAGAGATGAACTCAAAGATCTCTCCTGCTTCATCGACAATGGGAACTACTGTTGACTCTACAAAGAAGGTCTCGCCATTTTTAGCTTGGTTCTCAAACTCACCGGTAAAGACCTCTTTATTTAAAATTTTATTCCAAAATGCTTCCAAGTAGACATTTGTAGTGGCTTGAGAACGGATCAAAGCATGGGAATTGCCTTTGAGTTCAACCAAGCTGTACCCGCTCAGATGCTCATAAGCTTTGTTGACATAGGTGATCTTCCCATGGACATCAGTCTTGACTAAAAGGGCACTGGCATCAACCACTTTTTTATACTCTTGCAAAAAGGTATTTTTTTTGTCTAAAGTACATAAGATGTTATTAATATCTTCATGAATAAATGCACACTCTGGTATAGACAGAGCTTCGATACGTCTACTGTAACGTCCTCTTGAGACTTCTAAAAGACTCTTTTTCAGTAAGGAGAGACTCCTCTGAAGATGATAGATGTTTGCACTGTAGAGATAGACCCATAAAAGTAATAGAAAGATCAGTAGATAAAGGAGTAGAAGATTTTGACTATCAAAATAGTAACCTTCCAGGCCAAATCCCACCATCAATGAGAGTGCGCCTAAAATAAAGAGGCCATTTTTATATCCGGGAGAGACCCTTTGAAATACTTTGCGTACAGGTTCAAAAAGCCGTGCTAACATCCTTATTCTTTGGTAACGATGTAGAGTTGTTTATGTTCAAGTTTTTTCAAGATATCCATCACAGAGACGAAGTGTTGAAAACTCGCATCTTTATCCGAACGCAAAACAACCGTCTGATCTTTATCGATCTCGGAGAGTTTACTTTCAAGATCTCCAATAGAGATCTCTTTTTTATCCAAATGGTATTTTCCATCTTTAGTGATATAAATGTCAAACTCTTTTTTATCCTCTTTTTTCTCAGAAGCTTTGGCTTCAGGAAGCTCTATTGGCAAAATACCCTGCTTTATAAAGGTGGCTGTTGTAATGACCATCACCAAAAGGACCAGAAGGATGTCGATCAGAGGGATGACATTGACCTGATCAAACTTTTTGCGATGTCTCATTACTTTTGGCTTCCCTGTCCTGCACGGTTGGCTTCCCAGATCGCACTGAGACGCTCAACCTTACGGATACAGATGGTATAAAAGACGATACCGGGAATGGCCACAATGATACCAAAGGCAGTTGCTTTCAAAGCCAGTGCAAGACCATTCATCACCGCTTTTGTATCGACCGCCCCCGCATCACCCATCCCGTAGAAGGTGATCATAATACCGAGGATCGTACCGATCAATCCGACATAAGGGGCATTGGCACCTATAGCTGAGAGGACAGAGAGGTTGTCTGTCAGGTCGATCTCCAAAAGGTCTTTGTTGTCATATTCATCAAGTTTAATGCTTTTATAAAACATCAGACGCTCTATAAACATCCATAAAGCGACGACGCTCATCACCCCAAGTGTTCCCATAATCCCATAATCCAAGACTTCTTCGGCTATCTTCAGCCAACCTGCTACGTCCATTTATATTACCCCTGAAAAGTCTAATTGCATGATTGTTCCCCCACCTTTAGTGGAGTCCACATGCAGTTTTATCTTGTATTTGTCACAATAATTCTTGACCAGACCAAGCCCGATACCAAAGCCCAAAGCACTCTCATCACTTTGGTAATATCTGTCAAAGATCTGGAAGAGTTCGACCTCATCCATCCCCTGACCCCTGTCACTGATCGTTAATATTTTATCTTTTGTTTTGATCTCGATCTCAGCGCCATCGGGAGAGTACTTCACACTGTTATCGATAATATTGTCTATCACTTTTGCAAGCCCTATTCTATCTATATTTACACTAATGGTTTCTAAATCTTCATGGAAGTGCGCCTTGGAATATAGAGGTTTGAGTAACTTCAGACGTTCTTGCACCAGCAGTGCCACATCGAAGGTCTCTACCTGTTCATGCTGCATCTGTTTTTTAATGAGATAGTCCAGCTCTTTATAACGTTCTTGCAACATAGCGCAGGCTGCTTCGATCCGTGAGAAACGCTTCAGAGACTTCTCGTCCTCTATCTTGCGCTTCAACATGGAGGTATTGGTCATGATGGTGTTGATGGGCAGGTTCAGCTCATGCAGGATCTCTTTAGAGAAGTGTTCGAGCTGTGTGAACTGTTCACGCAGCGGCTCTATGGAAAGTTTGGCGATGGCATAACCTATAATCAGCACCAAAAAAAGAACCATCAAGACAAGGTATTCCAAAGCAATACGCGTTTGCAGATAGTAAAAGAGTGTGACGATCAGCAGTGTTGTGACAACAAAAAAGAAGAAGATGCTAAGCTGGACATTACGGAACAAGACGGTACCCGATCCCACGAATGTTCTCGATCTCAGCAGACTGTAACTCCTGCTTGAGGCGTGTGATCAACACCCGAATGGAACCGTCACTGACACTGCTGTTATGACTCCAAAGCGCGTCGACGATCATCTCTTTGGAGACTGTCTTGCCTCCGTTGCCAATCAGCAGCGACAGCAGGGTAAACTCTTTTTTCGAGAGAGACAGTTCTATCCCATCTTCGAGGACAACAGAACGTTTGTGATCGACACAGAGACTTCCCTCACACTGCGCTTCATCTCTACTGCTCCGTCGTAAAAGTGCCTGGATACGCAGCAGCAGTTCATCACTGTCAAAAGGTTTTTTGATGTAATCGTCTGCACCGCTTGCAAAGCCCTCTTGCAATACAGACTTTTCCTGATGGGAAGTAAGATAGATTGTGGGGGTCATATCATCTGCACTGCGCAGCTCACTGAGAAGTGTCAGTCCGTTTATAAGCGGAACATTGATGTCAAATATATAAAGGGAAAACTTGTTTTCAAATGAGGCATCCAGTGCTTCTTGACCATTTTTGCACCAGTGAACACTATAACCCTCTTCATCAAGAAGGTCCTCTAGCGTCTCACCTAAAAGCAGGTCATCTTCAAGCAACAGTATCTTAGCCAAAGCAGCCGCCTCTACAATACGTCTTCGATACTCCAGCCAATAGTCTCACCGGCATACATCGGTACCACTTCACCATACTTGGCAGGTACTTTAAAAGGTTGTTCTACCAAAGTGACCTCTTTAAATTCTGGACAGATACCATAGATGCTCTGGGCATTGTCAGAGACAAAACTCTGCAGGTTATCAAGTCTACCGTGTTTATCAAAAAGTTCACAAAGTACTTGCAGTGCGATCGGTGCAGTAAATACACCGGCAGCACAACCGCAGGACTCTTTAGCATGCTGAGGATGTGGAGCAGAGTCTGAACCAAACATCACTTTTGGGTGGGCATTAAGCGCGACATTCAGCAACGCTTCTCTATCTTCCGGACGTTTAGCGATGGGCTTACAAAAGAGATGAGGCTGTAGCATTCCACCGGCAACTTCGTCGAGTGTGATCAAAAGGTGCTGCACCGTGATCGTGGCATAAAGATTTGGATATTTATCCAACATATCTACCGCTGCCTTGGTCGTGATATGTTCCATGACGATCTTGAGATCAGGGAAGTTCATAGCAAGTAGTTCATAAACACTCATAAACTCTGCTTCTCTATCCATCACAAAACCATCGGTCTCACCGTGCACCAAAAGTGGAATATCCATACGGGCCATTGCTTCTAAGGTAGGACGCATTGTCTCAACATCAAAAGAGGCAACACCACCCTCTGAGTTTGTTGTGATTCCTGCAGGATAAAGTTTGATACCAAAGATCTCATCACGGATATCATCTAGGTAATCTTCATCATAATTATCATAAAAGATCGTCATCAATGGCTCAAAGTCACCGCCACTAAGTCCCTCTTCTTCAAAGATCTCATCAAACTCATCTTCTTGTATCTCCATGCCACATGCGGACATAATGCGCTCTTTATAAGCTAAGACCTGCTCTTTAGTCTTTACCGGTGGAACAAGATTTGGCATGATCACTGCACCTGAAAAAGTATATGACGTAAGTTTTGCAACATTTTGAAGCATTTCACCATCACGAAGGTGTAGGTGCATGTCCAGGGGCATCAGTAGTGAATGTGTTTTCATTGTTTATCCTAAATAATATTGTGGTAAAGTCATCATCGTACCCGCGATACTAAAGAGTGCCATCAGAGGCATCAACCGGTAGATCGCAGAAAGTTTGAACAGTGGTTTGCCGTCAATAAAGATCCCTAATTGTACCGTGGTGATCATAAGACTCGCCATAACAGCACTGATAACGATCGCGATCAAAACTTCATACCAACTTTGTACCATAAAACCAAAGATGACAAGGGCCAAGAGTATAAAAATCGTTACGATGCCTTCTATCATGCTCCACAGACCCAGCTTCTCCTGCTGTCGGCGAACACGAAAGATCTTAAAATAGAGTATAGCTACGAACAGTGTCACATAGAACAACATCTATCAGAGACCTGCTTTCGCTGCAGCGATGACGGTGTTGAGCGCGTGTTCATAACGCTTGGCTTCTTCAAGGTCTGTAGACTCGAAACGGGTCACCAGTACCGGTGTTGTGTTACTCGCACGAACCAGTCCCCACCCTTTGTCAAAGATTACACGAACACCATCTACATCAATGATCTCTTTGATGTGTGGAAAATCTGCCGGTGGTGTTTTAAGCGCCTCTTTAATGGCATCCATCAACGCAAACTTCTCTTGTTCCGTTGTCTCGACCTTGATCTCTTCCGTTGAAAACACTTGCGGCAGTTTTGCCAGTTCAGCATCTAAGTCAATTCCATCTTGAATCAACTCTAACATTCTAAAGGTTGCATAGATAGCATCATCATAACCGAAGTAGCGATGTTTAAAAAAGATGTGACCACTCACTTCACACGCGAGGTCAGCATTGGTCTCTTTCATCTTCACTTTGAGGTTAGAGTGCCCTGTTTTATACATAATAGCTGTTGCACCGCGTTTTTCAAGTTCGTCATACATCACTTGAGAACATTTCACCTCACCGATAACAGTTGGTTTGTCCATCTTCATAGAGTACAACAGGGCCATCTGGTCACCCTTGATGTTGTTTTTATGAGTCAAAACAGCAATACGGTCAGCATCTCCATCGTAAGCAAAAGCGATGTCGCCTTCCGCTTCTAAAAGCTTTTTAACATCTACAAGATTGTGCTCATCAGAAGGATCGGGGTGATGGTTGGGGAAGCTTCCATCAGGATCAACATAGATCCCTTTGGCATTGAGACCAAGACCTTCAAAGATATCGACGATAGAGACACCGGCCACACCGTTTCCACAGTCATAGACAATACGCTCTTTCATCCCTTTAAGATGGGCAAACTCTTTGAGCATAAACTCTTTATAACGCGTCAAAGCATCGATCTCGATCACCTTGCGCTCAGTAGTTTGAGGAAAATCCATACTATCGATCTCACGACCAAGAGCATAAATCGCTTCACTGAAAAATGGGGCTTTCTCTACGGTGATCTTAAGACCATTGTACTCAGGAGGGTTGTGTGAACCTGTGATCATGATGGAAGCTGAAGGCGTGATCCCGTCCCACTCCTGATAGTTGGTAAAGTAGTTCACCGGTGTTGGAACCAGTCCCATGCCTAAAACAGTTTTTCCACCAGCATTAAGACCTGCAACCAGATATTCAAAAAGTACTGGTGAGTGAGAACGGGCATCATAACCAACAGCTACATAGTCACCTTGGATCTTCTGAGCAAGACCAAAACCAATCTTTGTCACTGTATCTTCGTTTAACTCTTTTTCAAAAATTCCACGTATGTCGTATTCTCTATAGATGCTCATGTTTACCCTTATATATTAGTGGCGACATTATAGGTAAAAAATGATTTATACCCCGTTAAAAACGATGGATTAGCAAGATTAAATCCCCTAAGATAAACACTATTTCAACTGATACATAATAGGTACATGCAGCACTAATGTCTCACTAGGCAAAGGGAATTTTCCCTTCAGTCTCTCTATCGTTGTGACAGCAGCCTTACCCAACAACTCTCGTTTTGCTTCTATTATCGTAATATTACGTATCGACCCATCTTTAAGCAGTTCAAACCGCACCATTACCTTCCCCTGCATATGGCGTTTACGTGCCATCCGAGGATAATACAAGTGCTTGCGAAGCAGCGCCATGATCTCTGAGATATGGGCTTTGACATAGATGTCTTCTGGTGTACTTTGGGGCGTCGTCGGTTTTGCGATCACTTCTTTGGCTACTTTTGAGAGTGCAACACGCTCATCTGGTGTGACAATAAGTTCACTCTCCTCTTTTGGAAGTCTCTTCGACACCTCGGGCACTTTTTCAACCACCTCTTCTGCTACCACTTTAGCTTCAACCACCTTCTCTTCTATCTTAGGTGCTTTTTGCAGAGGTACCCTTTTTTTAACCATAGGCTTTTTTTTCGGCTTGCGAACCTTCTTCTTTACCGGCTTTGGTTTTATCTTTTTAGGTTTTTGTAATCTTTTTTTTGGAGGTTTCACAACTTTTTCAGGAGGTAGTTTAGCTGTAGGGAGTTCAGAAGAAGAGCGTACCTGAGAGAGCATCACCACCGTAGGTTTCACAGCAGAGACCTTCTCTACCTTCTCTGTAACCATCCATCCCAAGCCAAACAGTAACAACAAAAGCAGTGCATGCACGATAACAGAGTAAAAGAGTGATCGTGTCTTATGGCTTTTCATAAATAGGATTATACTGACTCTAGTGTTACAGAAGCGTAAGGTTGGTGTTTATGTAAAAGTAAAAGTATTCTAAATCTATTTATTTTAGATCTAGCCAAATATCTGACCGAAAGCGCACTGCTGCGCGTCGAGAGTCAGATTTCGGTGCAAGGTGTGTTGAAGGTAAATTAAATAGCGTCTGAGCCTGTTTCGCCTGTACGTATTCTGATTACTTTTTCTATGTCAGATACAAAGATCTTACCATCACCGATCTTACCTGTAGCAGCAACTTCAGCGATAGTATTTACCAC
>JALWKG010000315.1 GCA_027081565.1 Helicobacteraceae bacterium | reverse complement strand
CCATTAAGATACCATCATTAACAGGTGATCTTGAACTCAAACTTGACATCGGTACGCGTGACAAGCAGCACTTCACATTTAGAGGTGAAGGTATCGAAGATGTTCATGGCCATGGAAAAGGTTCACTGATCGCACAAGTCAACCTAACCTATCCTAAAAAACTAAGTGATGAACAATATGATCTGCTTGATCAGCTCCAAGAGAGTTTTGGTGTAGAGTCCAAACCTCATGAGTCTCTTTTTGAGTCTGCATTTGACCGTGTTAAGGGTTGGTTCAAGTAACGTTACATTAACGTAAAAGGGTTATCATTAGAGATATCCTTTTACAAATGAGTTATATGCCCTATTATCTCGCACTTATTATTCTCTTTTTAGCCCTAGGTCTTTTTGCCTTCAGCATCTCTTTTTTTATCTACTACAAACACAAACGACTTCTTTCAGAAGCCCAAAACACCCCTTTTAAGGCGAAACATCGTAAGTTTTTAGAGAAGACACCCCACTATAAAAACTTAACATCTCAAGAAAAAGAGAAGATAGAACACTCCATCATGGAGTTTGCCTTTACCAAAGAGTTTGTCGGTGTAGGGATAGAAGTTAGTGAAGAGATAAAAGTGATCATTGGTTTTTATGCCTGTCTGCTTCTTTTGCATGTTGAGAAAGCTCACTGTTATGAGAACCTGCAGACCATCATCATCTACCCTTCTACCGTGGCTATAGAGAGTATTCAAAACAGTGGAGGCATCTACACAAAAGCCAACTTTGTCATAGAAGGACAGTCTTCCAACGACACAGTTGTTATCATTTGGCATGAAGCGAAACAAGAGGCCTATCACCTAAGGCACAATAATGTTATCGTCCATGAATTTGCCCATGAGATCGACTTTTTAGATGGTGAGATCGATGGTATACCACCCATAGAGAAGTCAAAGTATGATGCCTGGAGTCGTGTACTCTTTGGTGACTTCCAAAAGTTAAGTGAAGTAAGCCTTAAAAACCGGGACTGGGGTAAATACAAACTTCTTGGCAGTTACGCAGCCACCAATGAATCAGAGTTCTTTGCTGTCGTCTCAGAACGCTTTTTTGAGTCACCACGTGCTCTTAAAAAATCATTTCCGGAACTCTATAATGAGTTAAAAGATTTTTATAAGATCGAGACTATAGAACTTGTCGACAAATAAAGGAGATCATTTGGATCACAAAATAGACAAAAAGGCCTTTGGCCTTTGGAGTGCTGTATTTTTAGGTATAGGATCCATGGTAGGTGCAGGAATTTTCATCGTCATCGGTCAAGCAGGTGCCATAGCAGGAAACCTTGTAACACTTTCATTTTTCATAGCTGCCATCATCGCCTTACTTTGTGGCTACTCACTCAGTAAACTGGCTATCACGTATCCTAGTCGTGGCGGTATCATCGAGTACTTGGTACAGAGTTATGGTGAGGGCTTTTTTTCTGGTTCTTTAGGCGTACTCTTTTACATGGCGCAACTCATCGCGCTTGCAGCTGTCGCCAAGTCATTTGGTACTTATGCCGCAACCTACATGAGTGCAGGCGTCACACCTTTTTACACCAATATATTTGCCCTGGCCATCGTGGCGGTTTTTGTCATTATCAACCTTGTAGGCGCTGCTATGGTGGCCAGAGCAGAGTCTCTTATTGTTATCATAAAACTCATTGCATTAGTAGCTTTTACCACGGCTGCCCTTCTCTACATCAAGCCTGAAAACTTCTCTTTGGCAGATGCACCGAGTGGTCTGCATGTCTTATATGCTTTAGGTCTCACCTTTTTTGCCTTTCAAGGTTTTAGTGTCATCACCAACAGCGTCGAAGATATGCAAGACCCGTCAAAGACAATATTGAAAGCAATGATCTTCTCTATCTCTTTAGTCACCCTCCTCTACATCGGTGTCTCTGTCGCTGTCTTTGGAAACTTGAGCCTTGCTGAAATTATAAAGAGCAAGGACTTTGCCCTGGCCACTGCAGCCCAGCCTGTATTTGGAGCACTTGGTTTTAAGATCATCGCAGCAACAGCACTGTTAGCCACCGCCTCAGCCATCAACGCGACACTCTACGCTGTCACACAAATTAGCTATACACTCGCAAAAGAGGGAAATCTGCCTGAGGCGTATGAACGACATATTTTTCATAACAGTGAAGGTCTTGTCATCTCTGCCCTTCTTATTGTCCCACTCATCCTGTTTTTAGACCTAGGTGCCATTGCTTCTATAGCTTCCGTCACTGTACTGCTCATCCAAGGGCTTACCCATACCGGTCACCTTTTTAAGATCAAAGAGACTCAAGCAAACTTACCATTGGTACTCTTAGCCATTGTAGGAACCTTTAGTGCAGCAGGCTTTGCTATCTATTACACCTCAAGTAAGATCCCACATTTTGGACTCTTTATTGTTCTGACTTTTGTAGTTGCCTTTGCCGTTGAAGTACTTCTGCGTCTCATTAAAAATAGAAATATAGAGCGACAGTACATCTCTAAACTAATACACCGCAAAGAGAACTAAATGGTCTATATTTCACTACTGAGAGGCATTAACGTTGGTGGTAAAAATAAGATCAAGATGGAACAGATCAAGACACTTTATCAAGAACTTGGCCATACTGAGGTCAGAAGCTAT
>JALWKG010000314.1 GCA_027081565.1 Helicobacteraceae bacterium | reverse complement strand
GGGGCACAGTCTGGGTGGAGCAGTGGCTCACTTGTTGGCGGCACTGCTGTATAAAGAGGGCTATAATGTACGACTGATAACTTTTGGAGAACCACCAGTTGGCAATAAAGACTTTGTAGAAAGTATTAAAGGGTTGGACCATCAGCGTTATACCCATATATTTGATGTTATCCCTTTGCTGAAAAAAGAGTACATTGAGAAGTTACAAGAAGCTCTGGACTATGTCAACAAACAGTTGCCGCAGTGCGAGGGGATGACGGTTTTAGTAACAGAGTTGAAAAATATTCCTTACTCTTTTGTGCATCAGGGGGATCACTATTACATCTACAACTCACCTGACTTACCAGCAGACTATGATACACGTCCGTGGTATGAACGTTTTATAATCCGGGTACAGCGTTATCACAGTTCAGAGAACTATATGCAAGGGGTAGAGTAGGAAAGAAGCTAAGTAGTATATTGTACATAGAGCCATGGTTGATCTTGACGTGAGTACTCTGCCAAGGAGCACTTAGCGTTAGCGTATCTAAAGGGGCCTTTGCTCCTTTAGCGTTATATTATAATAGTCCCATGTCAGCAAACTGCTGGGCTGTCATCTTCTCTCTGTCACCTTCTATTGTATAGAGGTAACCTTTTTTTGCACGTCCGTCTTCTATGGTGATCTTATACTTTAGGTTACCGTTAGGGTAGTACTCTTTAAGTGTACCATAGTAGTTACCTTCGTCATCAAAATAGAGTTTTGCTTTGAGATTGCCGTCAGGATAAAGTACTTTTTTACTCCCCACATTGTGATCATCAACGAACTTGGCAACAGACTTCAGTGCACCATTTTCGTAGTACTCTTTTTGTGTACCATGGATCTTTCCATCACGCATCGGTATTTCAGCTTTTAATTTTCCATTTTCATAAAAACCAAAGGTCCAACCATCGACCTTTCCATTACGAAAGTTGGTCTTTGTCTTGAGTTGTCCATTAGGATAGTAGGCTCTTGCCACACCATTAAGCTTTCCATTTTCATAGCTACGCTCAAATTTTACTTTACCATCTGGGTAGAGTGTCTTTTTGACTTCTGCCTGTAGAGAAATGGTAGCTAGTAGGGCTACGAGCACGAGACTGAGTTTTTTACTATTTTTCATCATTTTTTCCTTGTGTTAAATTGGAGTATATCATCCTAATCCAAGCTCTTCAGGGTCGACATGGGTCTTGATCCCTTCGCCCGGATGTGGGTGTGGTATAAGTTCTGCATCCATAGGACAGATCGCGTTGATGTTGTCGATGAGTACCGGGACCAAAAAGAGTGAGACTACGGTCGCTGCGATGGAACCAAAGATCAGCGCAATACCCAGACCACCAAAAATAGGGTCGGTAGAGAGCAGTAGACTACCCAGGATGATGGCAACTGCTGTCATCAAAATAGGCTTGGCCCGTGTAGAGGTAGAGATCGCAATAGCGCGACGTTTTTCCACCCCTTTTTCTATCAATGCCTTGGTAAAGTCAATCAGCAGCAGAGAACTTCTTGCACTGATCCCCATGAGTGAGATAAAACCAATAAGCGAGGTTGCCGTTAAGAAGAAGTTTGTCCCCGTCGCTACCAGTGAGATGATGTCGGTAATAAAGTGACCCACAATAACACCGATGATGGAGAGGAAACTTGCTAGCAAGATGACCCCACTCAGAGCAAAAGATTTGTAGTAGACCACCATCAATAAAAACATCAAGATCAGTGCAGCGATAAAGGCACCCCCAAGATCGCGGAAAGTGTCGAGAGAGACCTTCATCTCTCCATCCCAACGCAGCAGCATCTTTTCACCGGTTTTTTTGTCGACAAGGTTAAGGTCAAACATATAAGTAGACATACCGGGAACTTTGGTGATGTTAAAGTCATCTGCCAACTTCTCTAACATACTGTCTCTGGCATCGAGCAGTGGGTAGACCTGTGAGACCAGGTCACACTCAGAAGTGATGGTCACGACATTATGTAGGTCTTTTCTAAAGATCGTAGGACTAGAAGGGACTTCATTGATGTTGACTACTTCTATGACCGGGATCATCATTCCCTGAGGGTTAAGCAGTTTGAGTCGAGAGAGTTTCCACTCCAAGCCCTCTCTAGAGTTGTTACAGACCTTACGGCTCTGCTCGTCAAGACGTATAAAAATAGGGATCTGGTCTTGTTGCTGTTGGGAGTTTTTAACGGCAACGACCATACCTTCGAAGGCTAAGTACAAGATGTTGTTGACCTGCTCAACACTGAGGCCACTGCGTATGACCTTCTCTGTGTCGGGAATGACCTCATAATATGGATAGATGTCATCTTGCATGACATCAACATCGACGAGGCCTTCCGTCTCTTTGAGAATATCAGCGACTTTAATAGCCGTCTGACGCATCAAAACGTCGTCGCGGCCAAAGATGTTGATCACGATGGTGGCAAGAGT
This sequence comes from Helicobacteraceae bacterium, assembly GCA_027081565.1. GTDB lineage: Bacteria > Campylobacterota > Campylobacteria > Campylobacterales > Sulfurimonadaceae > Sulfonitrofixus. The sequence goes on along the minus strand of JALWKG010000314.1, from coordinate 203 downwards.
AGGTGGTCCTGATGGCATCTCGACAAACTTTATGGTTGCCGCGGTAGCTTTAGGCTCACACAGAGCTTGAATCTCTGGACGAATACGGTGAACCATCATATAAGAAGGTTCATCACGTTCATGTTTGTCCGTCAAGTTTACAACGATCTCTGCTTGATTTTTCATACGTTTAAAGTCACTGCCTTTAACCAGTCCCGCATAAT
>JALWKG010000313.1 GCA_027081565.1 Helicobacteraceae bacterium | reverse complement strand
AGTTTTTTAATACATCAAGGGAACAAAGTCCCCTTAATTACGTTAACACTGGGTTCTCTTCAGCAGAGTACTCACGCAACGCTTTACGTAGAAGGGGTGAATATATGAAACTTAACTTCCGTCTAGTTATATTTGCCCTGGCAATAGGGTTTGGTATCTTCTTCTCTATGCCTTCTCTGCTCAACACAGACAAAGGTGCAAAGATCACACTTGGTCTTGACCTTCAAGGGGGTCTACATATGCTTTTGGGTGTTAAAACCGAAGAGGCAGTAGGCTCACGGATCAAGTCAATCGCGGCGAGTATCAAACATTTCACTGATCATAATGACATTCTGTTAGACACACTCTCTGCAAGTGATGATGAGGTGAAATTTTCTATCTTGGATATGGATGATGCTCCGGCAATTGATGCGATGTTAAAAGAGTTGGATGGTCTGGTCATTCAGCATGCCGGTGAGAACTATGCGATCACTTTGACTCCAGAGTCTATAAAAAAGACTAAAAAAGAGGCAATTTCTCAGGCTATTGAGACCATTCGTAACCGTCTGGACCAGTTTGGTCTGGCAGAGCCTACCGTCGCGCGTCAAGGTGCTGAGAAGATCTTGGTCGAGCTTCCGGGTATTAAGACACAAGAAGATGAGCAGCGTGCACGTGAACTTATCTCACGTGCAGCGAAATTAGAACTTATTGCAGTAGATGAAGAGCGCGCTATGCGTGTTTATAACATGACAGATGCTCAAGCGGCGCAGTATGGCGACATCATCTTGGAGGACAACGAGCGTCCTGAAGTGAAGTATCTGCTAAAAGAGATCCCTATCTTAGATGGTGGCCTCTTGACCAATGCTACGGTGGCGTTTGATCAAAACAACCGCCCAGTCATTAACTTTGCACTGAACTCCGAAGGTGCTCAGATATTTGGTGACTTTACCGGCAAAAATGTAGGTAAACGTATGGCGATTGTACTTGATGGCAAGGTCTACTCTGCACCAGTTATCAACGAGCGCATTGGTGGTGGACATGTTCAGGTCAGTGGAAACTACACCGTGAACGAAGCCAACGACTTGGCCATCGCTTTGCGTTCAGGTGCGCTTCTTGCTCCGATCTATATGATGGAGAAACGCTCTGTAGGGCCAAGTCTTGGTGCGGAGAGTATTAGAAACTCTATGATCGCACTTATTGGTGGTTTTGCACTGGTCTTTCTCTTTATGATGTTCTACTACAAGATGGCAGGAGTGATCGCAAACATCGCTCTGGTCGCCAACTTGTTCCTCATCTTAGCTGTGATGTCTCTGTTTGGAGCGACATTGACCCTTCCGGGTATGGCAGGTATTGTATTGACGGTCGGTATGGCTGTTGATGCTAACGTCATCATCTCGGAGCGTATACGTGAGTTGTTGTATGAAGGAAAATCCCTGCATAAAGCGATAGAAGAGGGTTATGCTAATGCAATGCGCGCTATTTTGGATGCAAATATCACGACCTTGATCGCGGCAGTAGTCCTTTATGCGTACGGTACAGGTGCGATCAAAGGTTTTGCGATCACGATCAGTATCGGTATCTTAGCTTCGATGTTGACTGCGATCCTGGGAACGCATGGTATCTATACAGCATTAGAGAGTAAGATCAACAAAAGTAAAGATCCAAGCTTCTGGTTTGGTATTAGTAAAAAGAGGTTAGGGTAATGGAGTTTTTTAAACAGACTAAGACCATTGGTTTTATGGGCAAGTCGAAGATCGCGATGATCATCTCTATTGTTCTTGTCTTGAGCTCATATGGTCTACTTTTGACTAAGGGCCTGAACTTTGGTGTTGACTTTGCCGGTGGAACGATCGTTCAAGTGCAGTACACTAAAGCAGCACCTATTGATGAAATGCGTAAGCAACTGGCCTCCAACGAGATGTTTAAAGGCGCTTCGATCACTGAGTTTGGTTCTCCTGATGAAGTGATAATCCGTCTAAAGACAAGTTCAAAAGATATCTCAAAAGATGTGGGTGATGTGACCCGTGCAGCACTTAAGGGTACGGGTGAGTATAAGATCCGTCGTGTTGATATTGTAGGACCAAAGGTAGGTAATGAGTTAAGAGAGAAGGGTGTGATGTCACTGCTTCTTGCGATGCTTGGTATCTTGATCTATGTGGCCTTTCGATTTGAGTGGCGTTTTGCCGTCGCTTCGATCATTGCCTTGGTGCATGACGTCTCTATCGCGATGGGTGCTTTGGCATTAACGCAAATCGATGTGAACCTGGATGTTCTTGCGGCACTGCTTACGATCTTGGGTTATTCCCTCAATGATACGATCATTGTATTTGACCGTATTCGTGAGGGTATCTCAGATACAAAAAGCTCCAACCTCAGTGAGGTTATTGATGAGTCTGTTACAAAGACGCTCTCTCGTACAACATTGACATCACTGACCACATTCTTTGTGGTCTTGACACTCTTTATGTTTGGTGGAGAGATCATTCACTCCTTTGGTTTCACTCTTTTAGTAGGTGTGGTTGTGGGTACCTATTCATCGATATTTGTAGCATCACCTATACTTCTATGGTTAGGGTTTGACATTAAAAACTACCACGGCAAGTTGGCTGATAAAGCAAAACGTGAAGCTGAAAAAGAGAAGATGCGCGCACAGTTTGAG
>JALWKG010000312.1 GCA_027081565.1 Helicobacteraceae bacterium | reverse complement strand
AAGTAGCATCGATCCCTAATTTACCACCAACAAGGGCCTCTGGACTTGAGTGGTCCAAAGCATCAGTGATCCCTTCAGAAATAAATAACATTTTAGGTGAAAAGCGGTCTAGAACATATTTACTCATGGCAAAATAGTTGTTTAGCTCAGGCCCTTTTTCATCGATGAAAAGGGCATGTTTTACAAAACTCATCTGCCCTGCTCCCCAAAATACATGCATAAACTGCTTGGCATGCCCTTTATAAAGCGGTTGCATCTTTGCAAATATCAGATTATGAAAAACACCATTTTCAGGCATATGATAGTCTATAAGGTCAGGCGCATTGGTCTTGAGAAGCGGCAGGAAAATACGCTCTGTCGCCCATCCCATGTACTTATCTTCGAGAGGTGGTTTACCCACTACTGTTGCTAAAAATATAGGCTCTTTTTTATGGGTGATCGCCGTCACTTCCATCAACGGATAAGGCTCTTCTAAAGTATAATAGCCTGTATGGTCACCAAAAGGCCCCTCGATCTTCATCGTCTGTGGATCAACCCACCCTTCAATAACATAATCAACATCTTTAGGGATATAAAGTGGTGTTGTCAGTGACTTCACTACCTGAGCTTGCTGCTTGGTAACAAAACCGTAAAGCAACAACTCATTCACACCATATGGCAGTGGTGCTGTCGCACACCAAGTATAAAGAGGATTGCCCCCTATTCCTATACTCACTGGCATCTTTTTGCCAGCACGTTGGTACTGATCGAAGAAGTGAGAGGCATCTTTATGTATCTGCCAGTGCATTCCCAAATGGTTTTTGTCATAGACCTGGAGTCTATACATCCCAAGGTTGACCATCTCACCATCCAGACTCTGTGTATAGACCTGTCCCATCGTAATAAAAGGACCCCCATCTTGCTCCCAAGTGGTAAGCACTGGAAGTTTATAAAGATCCACCTCTTTGTCTAACATCTTTACCGCTTGACACTCACCCTCTTTTTTGAGACGTTTAGGGAAGACATTTTTAAGTTGGAAGAGATCTCCTAACATCGAGACCTTGTTTGCTAGTCCTTCCGGCGGCTTCATATGTAACAGTTTGGTGATCTCATTTGCAACAGACTCTATCTCTCTGCCAAAGAGCAGTTCCGTACGTTTATAAGATCCAAAAAGGTTCATCACCACAGGAACATCAAACTTTTTGCCATTTTTAGAGTCTATAGGATGTGTAAAAAGCAGTGCTTTACCACCGTTCTCTTTTTTCACTTCCATATAAGCCAAGTGTGGGATCTCTAAATAGATATCGAGAGGTTCATCAATAACCGTGATTTCATTGTGTTTTTTAAGTAAGTTTACAGTTTTTTGCATAAGATCTCTTGGAAAATAATTTTAATGATTATACCACCAAATCAAATTATGGTGGTAAAGGAGAAGTTGTAAAAGCGCAGTGTAACTTCTAAAGTCTTTGAGGCATTTCGTCTTTAAAGGCTATCTTCTCAGCATTTTTTAGAAGATCCATTGCCCCATTGTCTATCATAGTCTTGGCCAAATCTGAACCAATACTTCTCGAGTCACTAAGTGGCACCACTACTTTTTCTTGCATCACATGGGTACCATCAGGGTAACCAAGCATCACACGAAAGGTCACCGTGTCACCACTGACCACAGCATTACAAGCAACAGGAGCAGAACAACCCGCCCCAATAGCTGAAATAAAATCTCTTTCGATCTGTGTAGCGATATAGGTATTTTCATCTTTTAAAAATGCAGCAACCTTTTGAAGCAGTGCATCACCTTTGACGATCTCGATCCCTAAGGCAGCTTGTCCCATAGGTGGGATCATCATGTCGAGAGAGAGTTTCTCCGTAAATGGTATATCTTTCAAAAGGTCAAGTCGATACAGACCAATATAGGCAAGAATGATCGCATCATACTGCCCTTCAGAGAGTTTGCGCAGGCGTGTGTTCACATTGCCACGAAGGTCTTTGACTTTCAGATCAGGTCTTTTTTGAAGCAGTTGCATCCGACGTCTCAAACTTGTTGTACCGACCACGGCACCTTGAGGAAGTTCATCAAGAGAGGCATATTTATGAGAGAGAAAAACATCACTTTGATCTTGACGCTGTGTCACTGCAGCAAGTTCCAGTCCCTCTGGTATATAAGTAGGAACATCTTTAAGACTGTGCACTGCAATATCTGCTTGACCAGCGAGCATGGCATCTTCCAACTCTTTGGTAAAATGACCCTTACCACCGATCAAGGCAAGTGGTTTGTCTAAGACTTTATCACCATTACTGACAATCTTGTTGAGGACAACCTCAATATCACTAAACTCAGCCTCAACACGATCTTTAATATGATAGGCCTGCCAAAGTGCAAGATCTGAGACTCTTGTCGCAATAGTTAATTTTGCCATTACTTGACTTTCACTTCTTTGTACTTGCTTTTACTTGCATCTTTAACGCCATCAAAGAATATGGTTGGTGTTCCCTGAACCATTACCTTGGCAGCTATATGTTTGTCTTGCTTGAACTGCTTCTCAACAGCAGCAGAGTTAATGTCCATCATACTAATAGAGGCACCTGTAGTTTTGTTGAAGGCATCAAGTATCTTCTGCTCGTTTGTCTCACGTGGATTAATCTCTACCGTGTACATCTCTAAGA
>JALWKG010000311.1 GCA_027081565.1 Helicobacteraceae bacterium | reverse complement strand
TTTTGCCTTTATGCTGCCTATTGCTACCCCTCCCAACGCTATAGCGATGTCTTCAGGGGTGGTTGATGTGAAGACGATGGTAAAGTATGGGGTGTTGTTTAATGTGGTAGGGATTATTTTAATCGTGGTCATAGCAAAATTCTTCTGGTCTGGCCTTGTTTAGGATTTAGATTCAGCACATCTTGCACCCAAGTTCACCTTTCAACGTACGGATGTACGCCTTCGGGTTCACTTTGGCACAACCTGCACCTGAGACCCGTTAAGAAAAAGCCAACTGCTTGGCTTTTTTAGGGTCGGAACCAAAGCAGATGTACGAAGTACCTGCGACGGATGATCCTTACTTTGATATGCTTCGCTATCTTCTTCGCTCCTAATCTGTAAAATCTGCGTAATGCCCCAGGGCAGCCTCTCAACCTCCTCTGTTGATCAGGACCAACAGTCCAATGCATGGACGGGACTTACAGAGCTAAAGCTTCATACAGGGAGACACTAAATGGCTCATCGTAAAATCCCATAGCGTATAAACGCTCTTGCTCTTAAGATGACAAGTTATCTTTCTAAAAACTAAACTCAGCATAAATAGGATTATGATCAGAAACTTTTTTAGTATCAATGGCTTCGGCATGAAGGAGCGTGACCCCTCTATAAAAAACATGGTCTATCGGTTTGGAAAAGATAGCTTTGACATGATGGGCAGCTTCAATATCTGCTTTTTTTAAGCCTAAGTTACTCTGGAAGGCGTCCAACACTTTGACCCGTCGTCGGCTCCAGTTGTTAAAATCCCCACCGATGATCATACTCCCCTTATATTGTAACAGATGTTGCTCTATTCTTGCCAGCTCTAATGTAAAACTTTTAAGTGAGACAAAATTAATGGCGTGAAGGTTGACGAGGTAGAGTGGGGTGTTGTTGGGGAGTAGGTGCTCTGTTATGAGTAGGCTTTTGTGTGTTGCTATGCCTCCCATCTCTTTTTGGGTACTGATAGAGGTCCGCACCTGTTCAAAAGCGACTTTTGCAGCGGTGATGACACCATAAAGATGTTTTGTGGTCTCAATATTGCTGGCAAGTGCGTAAGAGTAGTTTTGAAATGCATAAGTGTGTTGTTGCCTTGAGTGTTTGATCTCTTGAAAAAGTAAAAAGTCACTAGGGTACTCTCTTAGCAGGTCTTTAAGTGTATTGCTAAAGGTACTTTGCTGGTTCTCTTTATGGATATTCCAAACCAGAAGTGAAAAAGGTGAAGCCAGTCTCTGGTCTTGGTGTTGGAGTTTTGAGGGGAAGCAGGAAGGTACAAACATAAAAAAGCTTTACAACTGCGGTGCGAGGATACGCATGAAGTTCTCAATGATACGACGGGTGTGTGACACCTCCGGAAGATGGGTATCTGCATGGGCTATAAAACGCTCCATCCACTGCTCGACCTCATAGATGATCTGTTCGGAGTAGGCGAAACTGACGACCTCGTAGTTGAGCAGAAGCGAACGGTTGTCGATGTTGACCGAGCCTATCATGATGGCATCATTGTCGAAGAGGATGGCCTTGGCATGAAGCATGTTTCCTTTGTAAAGTACCAGGTCTATGTTACTCTCCTGAAGTTCTCTCATATAGGAGCTGCGGCTGAGGTCGGCGATGAGATGGTTGGAGACTTTTGGAGTGATCAGTCTGATGTCGACCCCTTTGTGTTTGGCGATCTTGAGTGCATTGGTAAGTGTCTCGTTGGGTACGAAGTAGGGTGTGACGATCCAGATTCGTCTTTTGGCTGTAAAGATAGCACTGATAAGTGCTTCGAAAAGTGCATCGCCTTTGATGTCGGGACCGGATGGAACTACCTGTATGAAGGCTTCTCCGTCGTCATGGTCCTTAGGGGGAAGAGTGGCCTCTCTCAACGGTGCAGATGTGGCGTAGGCCCAGTCGTCCTCGAAGATCTGGGCATATTGATAGGTGGCCTCACCTTCGGTTCTAAAGAGAAGATCTTCCCACTGATCGGGCAGTCTGGTCGGTCCGAAATATTCGGCAGCAAGGTTCATACCTCCTGAAAGCAGGACCTTCTCATCAAAAAGGTAGATCTTCCTGTGGTTACGCAGGTTGACATAGTTTTGGTACGGCAGACGCAGCAGGGGCATGAAAAATTGGACGGTGCCGCCGGCCTGGCGCAGTTCTTTAAAGATACTCTGGAAAAAGTAGCGTCGGTATGAACCCAGAGAGTCTATCAGCATCCGTACTTCTACTCCTTGGCCAGCCTTTTCAGTAAGTGCAGAGATGATGGCTCGTGTCACTGTGTCATCTGCGAAGACATAAGTACTCATACTGATACTTTTTTGGGCATTGTGGATCTCCTTCATCATCACTTCAAAAGCTCTTGTCCCTTCGCTGATAAGTTCAAAACTGTTATGGCTGCTGACACCGGAAATACCGTTGGAGCGCAGGATACCGTCGATGATGTTGATCTCTATGGGAGTGACATCAGGACTGCTTTTGAGTTGCAGTGGGGACTTGTTATAGTTATGGGGCTGTTTTCGTACGCCAATGAGAAAATAGAGCAGGACTGAGAAGTAGGGGACAATAATCATAAAGAGCAGCCAGGAGATCATACTGGTCGGTGTACGTCTCTGATAAAGCATATGGAGCATTGTAAAAAGTATGAACATCTCACCAACGATAATAAAACTGTGATAGATCAAAAAGTCTAAAAGACTACTTTCCACGAACAAGCATCCAAAAGTCTTTAAGGATCAGCAGCAGACACAAAATCCAAAAGGCGATGAGAAAATAGTTGAGTCTAAGACCGGAACTGTAATGAAGTATAGGCAGACCCAAAAAAAAAGGCCACTTCAAAAAATAAAAAAACATGATTAAACTACCGTATATCTCTTTCATACTTCAATAGTAACCAAGATTGGGTAAAATTCTTGCAATTTAATACCAGGATAGAGAGATGATTGTACATATTGTGATGTTTGACTTTAAAGAAGCGGATAAAAAAGAGAATATAACCAAAACAAAAGAGATGCTTGAAGCTTTACAAGAGAAGATAGATCCACTTTTAAGTATGGAAGTTGGGGTTGATTTTAATGGCAGTGAACGTGCCATGGACCTCTCCCTTATCTCAACATTTGAGACTAAAGAGGACTTAAGTATCTATGCAACCCACCCAGCACATCTAGAGGTAGTTGCCTTTATTAGAGAAGTGACGACGGCGAGTAAAGTAGTGGATTACGAAAAGTAAAATTAAGTTTTTACTCTTGTAATTGAGTACTCAGGTGTAGAAAATACCTATTTTTTGCCAAAAAGTCCGAAAAGCCCACCACGCTTTTTAGGTGCTAGCGCCTCTGCTACTTCCGGTTGTGCTTCCTCTATAGTACTACACCCCTCATCAGTAGTCACGATCTGTACATTCCGTTTGATCATGATCGCCGCACCGCCTTTACTCTCAACTCCAATCCCCTGAAGTGGTCCAGAGAGCAGGTCAAAGACAGCATCATCAGCACCCTCACAGTTGTTGCCGGCAGTACAGACAGTAAACTGCAGGTCATGGTTGAGAAAACGGATCCCAACAATAAGATCGATATTTTGAGAACGCAGGTCTATCTTGATACCACAGATATTTTCATCATCAGCATGTTTGGTACTGTACTCTAAAAGAGCCTCTTTAAACTGTAGTCCTATAGAAGGGGTTTCTGACATGCAAATCCTTATGTTTGGTGGTGTAATAATTCCAAATTGTAACACAGAAGTTTTATAAAGCGGCTCTTTTTTGGAATAAAATAATCTTTTTTTCGTCACCAGATATATATTGCAAATGGTGCTGTTGGGCAAGAGTTTGAAGTGCATGCGGCCTGAAAAAAGAGATATGGGTAGGGTCGCGTCGATACCACCATTTCAAGTAGGCCTCTTTTTCATTGGGGTGAAACTGTGTCATAAGGGCGAGGTAGCCACCTTCTTGAAGATGCTCTGAAAAGAGGGCCATGGTCTCTTGTACCTCACTGATATGTTCTATCACTTCAGTCGAAGTAATAAGATCATATGTTTTATCCACATAGACTTTTTTAGGTGCAAAAAACTTATCGTAGTGATCTACCTGAAAACCTTGACGTGTCATAATATTTGCCAAAACAGGGTTGGGACCGGAGCCAAAGTCCAAAACTGTATGGATCTCTTTTTTATAAGGTAAAAAAGTCTTCTCCATAAAGTCTTGAAACATAGCGACATAGCCGAGGTTCTCTTCCGTGTTGTTGTGCTGTTCATAGACCTTTAGCTCTTTTTCACTGCTAATGATCGCTGCCTCTTCTTTAAAGATAAACTCGCACTCATGACAATGATAGGTATCACACTTCATATACGTATCAAAAAAAACTTCCGTAGGGCCTTGACATATTTTGCAGTGCATTAAGCTTTCTGTGCCTCGATCTCTTCGACTTTTTCTTCGATTAGAAGCAGCTCTTCCACTTTTGCCTCGTAAAGTGCTTCTGCTTCTGAGAGCTCATCTGCTACAACGGTGATCCCTTTAAGTTCATAACATTTTGGGTCTGCTAAACAGGTGTTGATGATGTCGATCTTCTCTTCTAGTGCCTCTATCTCAGTTGGCAGACGTTTAAGGGCTTCATTCTCTTTGTAAGAGAGTTTGATGTTTTTAGCTCTCTCTTTTGGTGTCTCTTTTTTAGGGACGCTCTTTTCAGCTTCATTGATAATGCTGGAGATCTCACGCTGCTCTTTTTCATCTTCAAGGTATTCAGAGTAGAGTTGATACTCCTCTTCGACAAGCCCATCATGGTTTTTAAAGACAAAGAGCTTCTTGGCGATCTTGTCCACAAAAAAGCGGTCGTGACTGACTAAGATGACAGCGCCCGGAAAGTTTTGAAGCTGCTCTTCGAGGATGTTGATGGTCGGGATGTCAAGATCATTGGTCGGCTCATCGAGTATAAGACAGTCGACATTTTTGGTAAAAAGCAGGGCAAGCGCCACACGGTTTTTTTCACCACCACTTAAGGTACCGATCTTTTTGTCAAGGAACTCTCTGGGAAAGAGAAAGTTCTTAAGGTAGCCATAGACGTGCATGTTGGATCCGCGTACAACTACACGGTCTCCCCCATTGGGACAGAAGGTCTCAATAAGATTTTTGGCATCATCCAAGAGTTCTCTGTGCTGATCAAAATAGCCTATAGAGAACTCTCCTTGTTTGATCCGTCCTTCAGTTGGCTGGATCCGTCCAAGCAGAGTCTTAAGTAGCGTGGATTTACCGGTACCGTTAGGCCCCACGATAGCAATGACATCTTTTTGCAAGATACGTGTGGTGAAATTTTTGATGAGAAGTTTGTCTCCGAGAGTGACTCCAAGGTTTTCGACCTCAAAAAGCATCTTCTGCTTGTTGACACTTTTGTCACGGTTAAAGTGCTTGGCTTCTCTCTGGACTTCGACACTCATCTTACGGATCATGGCAGGGTTGGTCTTAGCCGCTTCACGCAGCTGCATAAGACGCTCTTTTCTACCTTCGTTACGTTTGAGTCTGGCACGTACCCCTCTGGCAAACCATTCATTTTCAGTTTTTAACATCCCAAGCAGGTTGTCATGCTGCTTTTGCAGGGTACGGATATGTTCTGCTTTTTGGGTGAGGTAGTCAGAGTAACCCCCTCTGTATTCACGAAGGGCACCATCTTCGACCTCTATGGTCTTGGTCGCGATCTGGTCGATGAAGTAACGGTCATGAGAGATGAAGACCAGGGTGTACTTCTCTTTTAAGATCAACTCCTCCAAAAACTCCACCATATAAACGTCAAGGTGGTTGGTTGGTTCATCAAGCAGCAGAACGTCTGGTTTTTGAAGAAGCAAACCAGCTAATGCAACGCGGCGCTGCTCACCACCACTGAGCATCATTACCGGTTTGGTCTCCATGTGTTTGAGGTTGAAGTGCACCAAAATACGCTCTATTTTGTCATCAAGACTCCAAGCACTGTGGTGGTCTAAGTAACTTGAGAGGTCGGCATGCTCTTTTAAAAGCAGTTTGTCTTCAAAGTTCTCAGCCATCAGCACAGAGATCTCATCAAAACGCGCCTTGGCATCATAGAGTTCCTGAAGCCCTCTCTCTACTGCCTGACGTACGGTGTCTTCTTCTTGAAACTTGGGGACCTGGTCAAGCATCTTGATCTCCAAGTCCTGCTTGACGATGCGTTTGCCATCATCGAGGGTGAGCTTTCCGGAAACTGCTTTCATAAGTGTGGATTTACCACTACCGTTTTTACCCACAATAACGATGCGATCACCCTCTTCAACATGAAAATTGATGTCGATCAGGATCTTTTGGAGGTCATAATGTTTGTGTACGTTGAGAAGGTCTATCAGTGCCATATATTGCTCATAAATTAAAGTGCCGTATTTTAGCAGAGAAGGGCTTTATTTGGTTTTCACACTATTTGTATATAATCTGTGTAGAAAGAATGTAGGAGACACTATGTCTAAACAGTTAATTGAAAAAATCAGAGAACATATTGTAGATTATGAGTTAAAGGTCTTGGACGCTATAGAAGTGTTTAAATATCAAAAAGATCGTTACGACATAAACTACACTATTGCTATTGGTGCAAGTGATGCTGATATTGATATGAGCGCTTTTAAAGGACTTATACGAAAGACAGATGGCTTTAGCTATTTGGAAGACAATATCTGTGTCATAATATTTGCATTTAATGACGCCAATCAAGGTATAAAGGCAGCATCTAACATGTTAAGTAAGTTTGAAATGCAGTACTTTGGTAAAAAGATCTATTTAGGGATGATTAATTCACAAGAAGAAGAGAAGGCAGATAAACAGATTAAAAAGCTTTTTGAGACGCTCTGTTATGGAATAGAAAATGGTATGTCAAATATACCACTTGATTATGATGAGATTTCCTCTATGAAGGCCCGAGGCTAATGCAAAAATCGGTACATCATGATCGATGCAGCCACAGCGACGTTAAAACTTTTGATGTTGGCTTGCATCTCGATGACCACTGCTTCATCACAGGCCTCTAACACCTCTGGTGAGAGTCCTTTTCCTTCATGCCCCATCAACAAGACCCACTTCTCAGGTACTTCGACTTGACTGAGCGGGGTCGCGCTTTTAGTCACTTCTGCTGCAAAGATCTTGTACCCATCGGCTTGAAGTTGGGTGATGGTTGCAAATATGTCGTTGTAACGGTGGATCTTCAACCGACTGCTCAGGCCCATAGAGACCCTTAGTGCACGACGGTTGTAGGGATGCGGCCCTTGTTCGGGTAAAAGGTAGGAGTCTACACCTAAAGCGGCGGCACTTCTAGCAATGGAGCCTATGTTCTCGCTGGAGGAGATCTCATCGAGCATGATGATATGGTCTCCCAGTGCTTGAAGCAGACTGTCTTGTGGTCTAATTCCATGCATCATGCAGTTGTGATGTACTTTATGTCCAACGATCTGTTCCATCTGTGTTTTGGTTGCCACATAGCATTTGGGGATCTTTTTGGTCTCCAAAAGATCTTTAAAGGTCTCATAGTATTGTGGTGTGGCCAAGATGCTTTTGACTTGGATATTACTTTGTAAAACAAGGTTAACGACCTTGGGACTGTCTGCTATAAAGCTGCTGTCTGCTCTAAACGCCTGGTCTCGGAGCTGTTGGTAGATCTGGAGTTCAGGCACATCTATCTTCTCGACTGTAATAAAATTCATCTACTTTTGATCACCAAAGCAGTGGGTTCGGTAGAGAAACCATGCAGCTATAGCGCTGTCGTTGTAGCTGTACTCCAACTGCTTTTTAGGGATGGAGTTGTTACGCATATATGAGCGTATGATCCCAGTAAAGAGATAACTGATGAGCAGGGTAGCCACAGCATAAAAGTAATCAACCACATACGCTACAAGCAGGGTCAAGATGATAGGCATATAGGTCAGTTTAAAGGCAAGAAGTTTTACCAACCATTGGCAGTAGGGCGTTTTGAAGGTAGGGGTGGGTTCTATCTCGGGGATAAAGTCATTCATAACGAGATTATAATAGAAGTTGTGTAAACAAGAGCTACCTATTGAACATCTGACGATAAAACTATCTAAAAAGTAAACTTAAGTCGTCAACCTAGCTTTGCTTATTCACTAAGATAAAAATAGAAAGTCTGTATTCTTTGGTAATCAATTTAAAAAGGAGTGATTTATGAGTGAACCAAGACTACAGGATATAGGTGACTATAACACCTTGCAAGGTGAAAAAAAGAGGATTGTATGGGCTGTGATCATTGCTGGTCTTATCATCGGTGCTATCTATTTGGCAGCACGTGCTTACTACGTTCCAGATGATATGATCCCAGTTAATGATCCTATTACCAAGGTCCCCGTATCCAAGAATATAAAATAGATTTTAAAATGCTACAATACCGCAACTTTTTTAGAGGTATATCATGGTAACAACTATAATAGGTATTTATACAATTTATGTATTGATCAAGATCTATGTCAGTGTGATGCAGATCGGTTATGTCAATCAGGCGAAACGCCAAAGTGCGGTTTTGATGGGTGCAGCAGATTTTTTAAAAGCAGGCAATTATGCAGCGGCTAAAGAGAAACTTTCTATGTTTACCACACTTTTAGATTTTGTGGTCTTTTTAGCATGGATGGATTTTGGGATCGCTTGGATCGAAAAGACCTTTTTGGTGTATGATCCTGCGCTTTCTACAGTACTTTCAGTCTTAGCCTTTATTATGATCAATGGTCTCATTAGTTTACCGGTGGACTATTATGAGAAGTTTATCTTAGATGCAAAGTTTGGTTTTAACCGTTCGAGTAAAAGCCTTTACATCAAAGACACTGCGATCTCAACTCTTTTGACTGTGGTCTTTGGCGGTGCGATCGTCTGGGGTATTTATCTTATTATCAGTTCAACAGAGTTGTGGTGGCTTTGGAGTTTCGCCTTTATTTTTGGGGTTATTGTACTTCTGAACATGTTCTTTCCAACATTGCGTGCCATGTTCTTTGACAAGTTGACACCCTTGGAAGATGAGCAACTTAACAAACAGATCACCCGTCTTATGGATGAGACTGGTTTTCAGAGCTCAGGTGTCTTTATCTCTGATGCTTCCAAACGTGATGCCCGTCTTAATGCTTACTTCGGTGGCTTAGGCAAGACGAAGCGTGTGGTACTGTTTGATACACTATTAGAGAAGTTGACACCTAATGAGCTTTTGGCTGTTTTAGGACATGAACTTGGACACTTCCAACATGGAGATATCTATAAAAACATGGCTTTGATGGGCGGGATGCTGTTTGCTATGTTCGCTATTTTTGGAAATCTTCCTGATACGCTCTATATGGAACTCGGTGTTCAAAAAAGCGCAGCGAACATGATGATACTTTTTATATTAGTGATGCCACTGCTCAGTTTTGTGATGATGCCACTTATGGGGATCATGAGTCGTCATAACGAGTATGCAGCAGACCAGACCGGTGCAGAGTTGGGTGGTAAGTTCTTTTTGAGTGAAGCGCTTAAAAAGTTGGTGAGTGAAAACAAAAGTTTTCCACTCTCTCACCCTCTCTATATCTTTTTCTACTACACCCATCCACCGGTGTTAGAGCGTCTAAAAGAGTTGGGTTTTGACATTCACAGTCAAAGCAGTGAAGCCTTAGAAGGATCATGCCCATCCATCGACTAAAAAGTGTCAACACGTGGTTAAGTGAGATCACTGCAGCACTGCAAGGTGTTGTTGAACGTCCACGACGTGAGGCCCAACTGCTTATTATGGCCCATTTTAAAAAAGATGAGCTGTGGTTGATGACCCATGAAAATGATGAGGTCGAAGCGGGTGAAAAGCTTGCGGCGTGGGTTGAACGACGCAAAAAGAACGAGCCTTTAGAGTACATCACCAACAGCGTCAGTTTCTACTCTCAGGAGTTTCACATCGAAGCGGGTGCTTTGATCCCGCGTCCTGAGACAGAGTTACTTATCGATGAGGTACTTGCTGTAGCTGACCGCGACAAAGTACTAACTATTGTTGAAGTGGGTGTTGGCAGCGGGATCATCTCTACAATCTTGGCACAGGAGCTTCCTCAAGCCAAGATCATTGCAGTAGACATCAGTCTTAAGGCGCTAAAGGTGGCCAGAAAGAACATCGAAGCTTTTGGGTTAAGTCAACGTATTGAACTGCGAGAGGGTGATTTGTTGGAACCCATCACGGAAAAGATTGATATTTTAGTCTCAAATCCACCCTATATCGCAGACGGTGAGCCTCTGGAAAGTAACTTGGATTATGAACCCGACCTGGCACTGTTTGGCGGTACTATTGGTGATGAGATCATACAGCGTCTTTTAGATGAGACACTACAGAGAAAGATCCCCTGTTTCGCTTGTGAGATGGGGTATGATCAAAAAGATAAAGTTGAGAACTATCTCAATAACAGATACAGTGCACTGAAGTTCTACAAAGATCTTGCAGGCCATGACCGTGGTTTTGTACTTCAGCGTTGAGCCTTTGGCTTAAGGGAAAGAGTGAAGAGTGAAGCGCGGCTTGACTGTGCGTGGGCTTCCCGCCGAGGGAAACAAAGCGTTAGCGTAGCGAAGGGGAACTTGTTCGCCGCAGCGTGAAACACAGAGGTGCGCGTGGGCTTCCCGCGGAGGGAAACAAAGCGTTAGCGTAGCGAAGGGGAACTTGTACGCCGTAGCGTGAAACACAGAGGTGCGTGTGGGCTTCCCGCCGAGGGAAACATAGTGTTAACGTAGCGGAGGGGAGCTTTGCTCGCCGCAGCGTATTTAAAGTAAAAAAGGAAAAAATATGACAGCAAAACAGTGGACGGTAACGATCTATCTTCTTTTAGTGGCGATGACACTAGGTGCAGTACTGACTCTAGGTATCTTTGTCACAGCGACGATCTTTCACTCTGACAGTTACTTGGTCGGGACGATGTTAGACCATTATAATGAGGGTGTCTTGATGGCGGAGATCTTTCGACGTTTTAGCTACTTCATCTCATTTATAGCACTCGTCGTCTTTGTCTTTGAAGGAAACGAATACAAACACGGTCGTCGTGACAACTACGCGATGGTCAGTGCTTTTTTTGTGATCACTACAGCGATGATGTTCAGTGCCATATATACTCCTAAGATCTTAGCTATGCAGGCATTAGGAGCTGAAGCGACACAGAGTGAGGCTTTTGAAGCTTTACATCTTGGCAGTGAGATTGATTTTAAGGTCTTAGCAGTGGCACTCTCTGTTCTCTTTATTCGCCGTATGCACCTTATGTTTGTACAAAAGTAAAACAAAT
>JALWKG010000310.1 GCA_027081565.1 Helicobacteraceae bacterium | reverse complement strand
TACGCACGATATGCTCATCCATGTACTTCACACCTTTACCTTTGTAAGGCTCTGGTGGACGGAAAGAACGGATCTCAGCAGCAGCTTGTCCAACCATTTGGTTGTCGTTACCTTTGATAGTGATCACGTTTTTCTCTACGCTCATCTCAAGACCCTCTTTGATATCGTAGTTGATATCGTGAGAGTGTCCAAGTTGAAGGTTAAGAACCTTTCCTTTAACAGCAGCACGGTAACCAACACCGTTGATCTCTAGTTGCTTAGAAAAACCAACTGTAAGACCTTTAACGATGTTCGCAGAAAGTGCGCGGTATGTTCCCCAGAATGCACGATCTTCACGTGAATCTGACTTGTTTTTGAATGTTAGTGTCTGACCGTCAAGCTCAACAACAACATTTCCCATAGTGTCTAGTGTACGTGTATCTTTACCTTTTACAAAAGTAACGATAGCGCCATCAACACTTACTTTGATCTCAGCTGGTACTACAACAGGATTTTTTCCAATACGTGACATATTATCCCCTTACCAGATCGTAGCCATTACTTCGCCACCGATACCAAGCTCGAAAGCTTTATCGTTAGGAAGAACGCCTTTAGATGTTGAAACAATAATAGTTCCGTAACCATTTTTGAAACGCTTGATGTCAGCTGCCGGCTTGTAAACACGACGACCTGGCTTAGAAACACGTTTCATCTCATTGATAACAGTTTTACCGTTTTCATCATACTTCAACACTACGTTGATGCTTTTTTTAGTACCATTTTCGATTACGTTGAAAGACTCAACGTAACCTTTGTCAGCTAAAATTCCTACCATAGCTTCAACACTCTTAGAGTGAAGAAGTGTTGCAACGTCAAGACGACGCATTGCAGCATTACGGATACGAGTTAATGAGTCTGAAATTAAATCATTTACCATTATATTTCCTTTTTATTGCTAAGTGTAAACACTTGCTTTTGTTAGGAGTTTCGTTCTGGAGTGTCAACTCCGAGCCTGACGCTTAGTCAAACCCAGTGTTAACGTAGGTGGATGGGCTTTTGCTCATCCTCCGTTGATTACCAGCTCGACTTTCTAACACCTGGGATTAGACCTTCATTTGCCATTTTTCTGAAACAGATACGACAAATTCCGAAGTCACGAAGAACAGAGTGTGGACGACCACAGATCTGACAACGAGTGTAAGCGCGAACTGCAAATTTTGGTGTGCGTTTCGCTTTAGCGATCATTGATTTTTTAGCCATTGTTGCGCTCCTTAGTGAACGGCATACCCATAGCAGTTAAAAGAGCCAAGCCCTCTTTGTCGCTAGTAGTAGACGTTACAACAGTAATATTCATACCGTGAATTTGCATGATTGAATCATAATCAACTTCAGGGAAGATCAACTGCTCAGTAAGACCGAAGTTGTAGTTACCACGACCGTCGAAACCATTACGTGGAACACCACGGAAGTCTTTCATACGAGGAAGTGCAATAGCTACTAGACGGTCAAGGAATTCGTACATCTTAGCACCACGAAGTGTTACACGAACACCAACTGGCATACCTTCACGAACCTTGAAACCTGCAACTGATTTGTTAGAGATAACAACAGATGCATGCTGACCAGCGATCGCTGAGATAGTGTCTTGGATGTTTTGGATAAGCTTGTTATCTTTCATCGCAAAACCAGTACCTACAGAGATATTGATCTTTTCAATTTTTGGAATATCCATAACATTTTTAATGCCAAGCTCTTCTTGAAGCTGTGGCTTAAGTGCTAGATACTTTTCTTTTAAACGTGCCATGAATTACGCCTCCACTTTACGAACGTTAGAAACATTAATAGGCATCTCTTTATTTAAAAAGCCGCCCTTTGGATTCTCTTCAGTAGGTTTAACTGTCTTCTTAGCGATTTTACATCCCTCAACAATTACCTGACCTTTTTTTGGAAATACTGCAAGTACCGCTGCTTTAGTGCCTTTATCGTCACCAGCAAGGATCTCTACTGTATCACCCTTTTTGAAATTAAACTTTGCCATAATTAAACAACCTCCGGAGCTAGAGATACGATCTTCATGAAACCTGAATAACGTACTTCACGTGCTACAGGACCAAAAATACGAGTACCAATAGGCTCTTTTTTAGCGTCAAGAATAACAGCAGCGTTGTCGTCAAAACGGATCAGTGAACCATTTTCACGTTGTACTTCTTTTTTAGTACGTACAACAACGGCCTTGATTACTTGACCTTTTTTAACTTTTCCAGTTGGAATCGCTTTCTTTACAGAAGCAACAATCACATCACCAACAGATGCATAGCGACGCTTAGAGCCACCAAGAACCTTGATACACATGATCTCTTTTGCACCTGTGTTATCAGCTACTTTTAAACGAGTAAAACCTTGGATCATACTAAGCTCCTACTACTGTTTTAAGTCTGAAAGACTTCGTCTTAGAAAGTGGACGACACTCAACAGCGATGACTTTGTCACCAACTTTAAGAGTGTTGTTCTCATCATGGATAAGATACTTTTTAAAACGCTTAACAACTTTGTGGTAACGAGGGTGCATAACACGACGCTCTACCAAAACAGAAGCTGTTTTGTCTCCAGAGATCTTGACTACTTCACCTTGAATTTCACGTTGACTCATAGTGCTCTCCCTACTTCACTGCTGCAAGAGCAGTGTTAATACGAGCAATATCTTTTTTAACAACGCGAAGTTCGCTAGTGTTAGTCAATTGCATCATTTTTTGTTTGATCTTTAGAGTGAAAAGTTCAGTTTTCTTCTCTTTGATCATTGCTTGTAATTCAGTTGCATTTTTAGCTGCTAAATCAGAATAGTTCATTGTTCATCTCCGCAGTAATGATTTTACATTTGAATGGAAGTTTGTGTATTGCAAGAGTCAACGCTTCACGCGCTACTTCTTCAGGTACACCACCCATTTCAAAGATAATACGACCTGGCTTAATATTCATAACCCACTGATCAACTGGACCTTTACCCTTACCCATACGAGTTTCAAGAGGCTTGGCAGTTAGTGGCTTAGCTGGGAATACACGAATCCAGATCTTACCTTGACGTTTAATGTGACGTGTTGCAGTAATACGAGCCGCTTCAATCTGACGTGAGTTAATACGACCAGCTTCTACAGCTTTAAATGCGATGTCACCAAACGCTAATTTATAACCAGAACGAGCGTAACCACGGTTACGTCCCTTCATTACCTTACGGTATTTAGTTCTTTTAGGCATTAACATGATTAATCAGCCTTTCTAGCACGAGGACGACGCTCACGCTTCTCAGATTTTTCTTCTACTTCTGCAGGAACACCCTTAGTAAGTACTTCACCTTTAAAGATCCATACTTTAATACCAATGATTCCGTAAGTAGTGTTAGCTTCAGCAAAACCGTAATCGATCTTTGCACGAAGTGTATGAAGAGGCACACGACCTTCTAGGTACCACTCAGTACGTGCCATTTCAGCACCACCAAGACGACCAGCAACAGCGACTTTGATTCCCTTAGCGCCAGAACGTTCTGCATTTTGCATAACTTTCTTCATAGCACGACGGAAAGCGATACGACGCTCAAGTTGTGTAGCTACATTTTCTGCAACAAGTTGTGCAGAAGTGTTAGCTTTTTTCTCTTCTTTGATGTTTACAGCAATGCTCTTACCGATAAGCTTTTGAAGATTTGTCTTCAACTTCTCGATGTCAGCACCTTTTTTACCAATGATGATACCAGGACGTGCAGCTACGATAGTAACACGTAGACGCTTCGCAGTACGCTCAATGATGATGTTAGCAACACCAGCATAGTAAAGTTCTTTCTTTAAGAAAGTACGGATTTTGTAATCTTCACCAAGGTTAGCCGCAGCTGTGTCAAACGATGGATACCAACGAGATTCCCAGTTACGGTTGATGCCTAGACGAAGACCAATAGGATTAACTTTATGACCCATTCTATTTGCCCTCTACTTCTACTAAGATGTGTGCTGTTGGTTTACGAATACCTGAGGCCATACCACGAGCACGTGGACGGAAACGCTTAAGTACCGGACCATTGTCAACACGACAAGATTTAACAACACAATCTTCAGCTTCAAGACCGCTATTAGCTACTGCAGATGCAAGTACCTTATAGATGATCTTAGCCGCTTTGTTAGGTGTGAATTCTAAAGCTGCAAGAGCCTCTTCAGCATTCATACCCTGGATTTCGCGTGCAACAAGACGAGATTTGATCGGTGAAACACGAATAAATTTTAATAGTGCTCTTGCCATGATTAAACCTTCTTCTGTACAGAGCCCTTGTGGCCCTTAAATGTACGTGTTGGTGCGAATTCGCCTAGCTTGTAACCAATGTGGTTCTCTGTAATATATACAGGGATAAATTGGCGACCGTTATGAACATTAAGTGTCAAACCGATCATTTCTGGAAGTACCATTGAACGACGTGACCAAGTTTTGATTGGCTTCTTGTTACCTTCTTCTTTAGCAACAAGAACCTTCTTCATCAAGTGATCGTCTACGAATGGACCTTTTTTTACTGAACGAGCCATAATTAACCTACCCTTTTAGCATTTGGTTTACGACGTGTAATAATCAATCTATCAGAAGATTTCTTACGACGAGTCTTAGCACCCTTAGTCGGTTTACCCCATGGAGTAACCGGGTGACGACCTGAGTTTGTTTTACCTTCACCACCACCGTGTGGGTGATCGATAGGGTTCATCGCAGAACCACGAGTCTGAGGACGAATACCACGGTGACGTGAACGACCTGCTTTTGCCCATACGATGTTAGAAAACTCTTCGTTTCCAACAGTACCAACAGTTGCAAGACACTCGCCAAGGATAAGGCGCATCTCAGAAGATGGAAGACGTACAGAAACGTACTTACCATCACGACCCATGATCTGAGCAGAGTTTCCGGCAGAACGAACAAGTTGTCCACCCTTACCTGGCTTAAGCTCAAGATTGTGGATAATTGTACCCACTGGGATGTTCTTCAACTTCATTGTGTTACCAGGCTTGATGTCAAGACCAGCATCTGAAGATTGAACAGTGTCACCTACTTTAAGACCGATTGGTTGAAGGATATAACGCTTCTCACCATCAGCATAAGTAACAAGACAGATACGACAGTTACGGTACGGATCGTACTCAACTGTACTTACTGTACCAGGGATGTCAAACTTATTACGCTTAAAATCGATGATACGGTAGATCTTTTTAGCACCAGCTTGCTTGTGACGTGAAGTGATACGACCATTGTTGTTACGACCAGCAGTTGTTGGAAGCTTCTTCAATAGTGAACGTACACTTGGCTTAGCAGTGATGTCACTGCTATCAATGTTTGTATAGAAACGACGACTTGGAGTTATCGGTCTGTATGTTTTCATTGCCATGTTATACCGCCAAACTTTCGATCTGTGCACCTTCTGGTAATGTCACATAGAACTTCTTAAAGTTATTTTGCTTACCAGTTACACCACGAAATTTTTTAATTTTTCCCGCTTGGTTAAGAGAGTTGATACGTGTTGGAACGATACCAAAGTACTCACGGAAGATCTCTTTAAGACCTGTCTTAGTTACACGAGGAGATGTTTGTACAACGACAACACCAGACTCTTGAAGACCTAAAGTCTTCTCTGTATACAAGATAGACTTGATATCAGTAATATCTGCCATTACTTTGCTCCTCCTACGATTTGCTCGAAAACAGCTTTTTCCATAACGACTGAACGGTATGTTGCTGCTAAGAAAGCGTTAAGCTCATTACCTTCTACTAGGTAACAAGTTTGAAGATTACGGAATGCCATAAACGTCTTCTCGTCAATGATCTCTTTTACAAAAAGAGCGTCACGTACGTTAAGTGCTTTAAAGATTGCATCTGCATCTTTTGTTTTACCAGAAGCTACTTCGATGTTGTCAACTATAAATAGTTTTCCAGCCTCAGAAAGTTCATTAAGTGCAAACTCTAGAGCTACACGTTTTTGCTTCTTGTTTACTTTAAGATCATAGTTACGGTTCGCTTTTGGACCGAAAACTTGACCACCGCCAACCCATACAGGAGAACGAGTAGAACCGGCACGAGCACCACCACGACCCTTTTGAGCCCATGGTTTTTTACCACCACCGCTTACTTCAGCACGAGTCTTAGTAGATGCAGTGTTAGCACGGATGCCTGCCTGGTACGACTTAACGTATAGGTAAAGGTTGTGTGGGTTGATACCCGAAAAACTCTCTGGAAGCGCGAGCTCAGAGTCTTTTTCAAATTTATTATTAAGAACTATTGCGCTCATTATTTAACTACCTTTAAACGACCTAATGCACCGTTTGGTCCAGAAACTGCACCTTTAACAACTAGTACACCATTTTCAGCATCGAAAGAGATGATCTCATTTTTCACAGTATTCAAAGTGTTACCATGCTGTCCTGACATCTTACGACCCTTCATTACACGACCTGGCCACTCAGCATTACCGATAGATCCACCAGTACGGTGAAAACGGTGTCCGTGTGAACCTGGACCACCACCGAAGTTCCAACGCTTAACAACACCCGTGAAACCACGACCTTTAGTGTTAAACGATGTCTTAACTACTTTACCTTCAGTTAAAGGCGTAAGGTCAAGATCACCAGCTTCAGTGTTTGCAACACTCATAGTTGCGAAACGGTTGAACTCTGCAGAAAGACTATATTTCTTTTGCTGACCTTCAACTGCTTTGTTTGACTTTTTACCATCGTTGTATGCAACGATCGCAACGCCGTCATTTACTTCACAAACTTTCATCTCTTTCACTTTAAGAAGTGTAACAGGTACAGCAGGGACAGTAATTGTACGGCTCATACCGATTTTTTCAACAATATATTCCATCATTTATCCTTACTTGTCCATTGAACGTACTTCTACGTCCACTTCTGGTGCAAGATCTAGTTTCATTAGTGAATCAACAGTCTCTGGCGTAGCAGATACAATGTCGATTAGACGTGCGTGCATACGAATCTCAAACTGCTCACGAGCATCTTTGTTAACGTGTACAGACTTAAGAACCGTATACTTACGAATCTTTGTTGGCAAAGGGATTGGTCCACGGATTTCCGCGCCTGTTCTCTTTACCGCTTCAACGATAGATGCTACTGAACGATCGAGTACACGATGATCATAAGCTCTAAGTTTCAAACGAATTTTTTCCATAATATTTCCTCATAAAGAACTCGTCAGATCTAACCTGACTATTTGTAGAGAGCGGGATTGTACCGAAATAGGGACAATAGTTCAATGCTTTAGGGTGTGTTTTAAGAAATATATTATATTTTATTTCCTTTTAATAAGGAAGTGATACAATTGGTTATCTTGAAAATGGGTTTAATACTCTGAAGATATGTTCTTTTATTATTTCTTTTTATTGCAAATAGGGTTTGGCTTCGTACATAAATATATATATGTCGTCCGTCATTCCTGCGAAGACAGGAGACCAAAGGAGATGCCCTCGGGTGAATCCACGAATACTTATTACATAACAGTTTGACTCTCTATACTCTAATTCTATTCAGATTTACAAAATAACTATTAGTAAGTTTTACACTTGATAGTAGTTACATATGCTTTTTCTTGTTTAGCTACTACCTTGTTAATTAAACTGTGGCGAACTAAACTTTTTCTCTCTGTCGCGTCAGAGAGAAAATTTTTAGGAAAAAGAGAGAGACGCTGTTGTTCAGAGGAAGGAACTTTCAATCTTAAGTAGTTACTACACCGTTCTTTAGACTGCTACGACTCCGGTTGTTATTGTTGCGAGTTTGTTTGAATTGGGATGAAAGCAAATGCTTTCACATTGATCAATGCGTCACCGCTTGCTCTTCCTCTCTAGCATCTGCAAGGCCGAGCGGAACTCTCTTTTTAACGTTAAGAAAATGCCACTGTTTGAGACCTAGTCGAGTTTGGCATTTTTAGTTAAAAAGGGAGTGGAGTGAGGGAAGTCGTTAGCTAACGACCCTGAAGCCCGCTAGAGGCGGTTTTTCTGTTTCTCTTTTTTCCGAGAAAAAAAGAGAAAGGGTAGCAAGAGTTAATTCAAGTCTTCAGAAATATAAGAAAGTGAACATAAAGTAAAAATACAAAAAAAGTAACTAACTCGTGGATTCCTGCCTTCGCAGGAATGACGACACCGATAAGGAATCAGAAGTGGAAATATTATTAGAAGAGTTTTATAAACAGGACATACAGACACCACAGTACATAGAGAGACGATACTTTTTAGAAGAGGAGACCTCTTATCAGGTGAATGGTATCACACAGTCAGGTAAAAGTTATCTTATAAAACATACCCTCCTCGCCCACAAAAAAAACAGCTACCTATATATAGATTGCAATGACCTTCGAATAGATGTCGAAAACCTCAATAAAATACTCACAAGGTTCTGCAACCAAAACGACATCAAGATCGTAGCACTTGACAACTACAAAGAGACCATCGCCTTACCTAAAGTCAAACAACTTCTTATAGCAAGTGTAGAACATTTCGACTACCCAGAGTTAGAGACTATAAAACTCTATCCACTAGATTACGAAGGTTTCCTCGCTTTTGAGCAACGCTACGATGAAAGCGCCCTTAATCACTTCTTCCAACTCGGTGGCCTCCCCGCCATGCACAGGGTATCGGCACAGGAGCGTCCTCGATTCATTCAAAAAAGTTTTCACTACGCACTCAGTGAGATCAGTTTTGATATCTTTACCCTTTCCGCAAATCTGATGACCCAAAAAGTCTCAGCATTTATGCTTTACGAACGTCTAAAAGCCACCCGTAAAATATCCAAAGACAAACTCTACACCAACCTAGAGACCCTACTTGCCCAAGGCTACCTCCACCAACTTCCAAAGTATGAACATACCAAAGCGATCAAAAAACTTTATCTCTGCGATATTTCTATTAAAAATGCTTTCTCAACCCAAAAACATTTTAGTCGCCTTTTTGAGAACATGGTCTACTTGGAGATGTTAAAAAAAGAGTTTGAACTCTACTATGATGAAGATATTGACTTTTACCTCCCTTCGCAAAACAGGGTAGTACTCTGTATGCCTTTTGGTAATCAAGAAGCACTCTTCAAGAAAATAGAGAAGATAGAAGGATTTCTTATCACACATGGGGTTAAGCAGGTAGAGGTGGTTACCATGACCAACGAGTCAAGTCTACAACACCCCTTTGTACATGTAGAGATGATCCCCTTTAGTGTGTGGGCACTTACTGAAGGAGAAGATGATGTAGAGGAACCTCAAAATACAAAAGTCTCCTTTGGAGACCTCCTCTCTTAAGTATCACATTAGTATCACGCAAACAGCAGAAGTAACTTCGCGATAGTACACTCTAACAATGGTTATCGTAAAATGTAGTAGATAGCGTGTTTAATAAAAGGAACATGTACACAAAAAGAGGGTTTCATATGCAAAGACTGTTAACATTACTAGGATTTGCACCTATAGACTATACCACTGAGATACAGTCGAAACTTCAAGAGCTTCTGTACGAAAATTTTTTACGTTCCTCTTTTGTCATTGTTATTGTCTCTAGCTTCCTCACCTATGCCTTATGGTCTACCGTTGCACAGACACCCCTTGTACTTTGGTATGTCTCACTCCTGATCATTACACTGTTACGTTTTCTAGATGCTCGTGCCTACACCAACAACAAAATAAAATACACCTGCAGACGTTGGCATCACAACTTCTCGATAGGTGTCATACTCTCTGCTCTGCTTTGGGCACTACTACCACTTGTTTTTTTTAGTGAGACAGATCATCAGGCCAACTTTTTTATAGCATTTGTTGTTTTAGGAATGACTGCCGGAGCGATCAACACCCTCGCTGCCAATCTCAGTCTGATGCACATCTACCTATATCTTCTCATAATACCTCTTACCTACTCTTTTTTACAACTAGATGGTGCCTTTTACAATACAGCAGTAGTGATGTCACTCTTCTTTGTTCCCCTAGTGAGTATCTCAGCACGCCATTTTCATGAGACTCTAGTGGAGACCTATAACACTTTGGAACTCTATAAAAAGACTAAAGAGGCCCTTGTTAAAAACGAGGAACGTCTACGTATGATGTTCGATCAAGCCCCTATAGGTATCTTCTATTATGACAACGACCTCACCATCTTGGAATGTAACAAAAAATTGGAAGAGACCATGCAGGCATCTAAAGAGCAGCTCGTCGGTCTTAACCTCAATAAAGTTCCTGACTCTCGTCCTATCGTTTTTATGCGCCAATCATTGACAAGATTTGAACCCACCTATTATGAAGGCCCATACCAGACTAAAATAGCAGGTCTTGATCTCTACATGAAGATCTTAATGACACCCTTAATAGATGTCGATGGTACAGCCAAAGGAGGTCTCTGTATGATGGAGGACAAGACCAAAGAGCATGAAGCCCTTGTTAATGCTGAATTTTTTTCACTGCATGACCCTTTAACCGGTCTCGCTAACCGTAAACTGTTAGATGAACGTATTAAACAGGTACTTTTGGAACAGAAACGCCAACATCTCTTCTCAACACTGCTCTTTCTTGACCTCGACCACTTTAAACAGATCAATGACTCTCTCGGACACAATATTGGAGACAAGGTTCTTATAGAAACGACCAGAAGGCTCAAGTCAACCTTAAGAGAGAGTGATACGCTCAGCCGCTTAGGTGGCGATGAATTTGTTATCTTGTTGCCACATCTTTCAGAAGATCATCAACAAAGCATGTCTAACGCCTACGAAGTAGCCCAAAAGATCCATCATGCCATGAGTGCACCTTTTGAGATCGACCAACATCAACTCTTTAGTTCCGCAAGTATCGGAATCTCTCTTTTTGATCATACCTATGCAGACAGTGATGAGATCTTGAGACAGGCAGACATGGCGATGTACCTCTCCAAAGACAGTGGCCGAAAATGTACCAGCTTCTACAATGAGAAGATGGATCATAAACTGCAGCATTTTATAGAAATGCAAAAAAATCTTCACCATGCCCTTGAACGCCAAGAGTTCACCCTAAACTTTCAACCCATCTTGAGTATAGACAGAGGGGAGGTCATCGCAGCAGAGACCTTGTTACGCTGGAGACATGAGGGAAAACTTGTTCCTACTGATGAGTTTATTAATGTAGCAGAAAGTTCTACTCTTATTAATGATATTGGTAAATGGGTCATTAAAGCGACCTGTCAACAGATTCAAAAATGGCATGATACCAAACAATTTACTTTCAACTATATCACGATAAACGTTAGTGCCAGACAGCTTCTCGAAGAGGGCTTTAATGAGTACCTGTTATCAACTCT
>JALWKG010000309.1 GCA_027081565.1 Helicobacteraceae bacterium | reverse complement strand
GCGTCTACCACCTCTTTTGTTGCTTCAAACATCGCAGGACCACCCTCTATAAGGATATTTTTGTACTGCTTAATGCGCTCTAATGACGACTCTATGTAAACATTTCGTCCCTCAACATTGAAAAGTGGAGTACTCTTGTCAAACTCTTTTTGGCGTGAGTAAACAAGAACATCACACACCTTGCCATCTACAAGACGCGCATCTAATGTAGGGCGGTCATGACGTACCGTCTCTCCACCAATGACTATGAGATCACTACAATCACGCATGGCATGGACTTGTATACGAGAAAGGTGTGAAGAGATGGTACCGCCATCTATAGTACCATCTAGTCTCTGCGCCCATTTATAAGTAACATAAGGCTTTTTTTGCCAACTGATAAAAGGTTTTAAAAGGTCATGCGCACGGGCTTCACAATCTTCAGACATCTCTACCATACAACCGCTATCTTCGAGAAGTGTCATACCGCCAGTTGCTTCAGCATTAGGATCTTTCTGTCCAATAATTACTTTTTTAATACCCAAAGCTTTAATAAGTTGGGCACATGAAGGGGTTTTACCATGATGCGCACATGGCTCTAAAGTAACATACAGTGTACACTCTGCAAAAATATCGTTGTGCTTTGTTATTAAAAAGTCATGAATTTTGTCTGATGCTGAAAGTAGTAAAATAGAACTATCACCTGTTAACTGGGCATATGCCATTTGCAATGCATTGACTTCTGCATGGGGTTCACCCGCTTTTTCATGAACACCTACCGCAACGATCTTGCCATGTTGGTCCACAACAGAACATCCCACCGCAGGGTTAGGAAAGGTCAGACCTTGGAACGCCCATGCGGAGTCTATGGCAACCTGCATAGGTGATGGTCCATGAAGTAACATTAGATATAGACTTTAAATAGGGAGATTGTTAGTAAAGAGGAAGTGAAAAGCACAGGGCTTACCACTCGAAGTATGTCGCTGCTTTGATTACGTCACCATAAGCAAAAGTCTCATCGCCATCTTCTGTCTCAAGTGTGATTCTACCACTTGCGACACTTTTCAGAGTACCACGAAGTTTTTTCTTTTCAGTTGTCTCAGCCTTGACCTTTTCACCTATAGCGCATTCAAAATGCATTAAAGATTTCAACTTACGCTCAATACCTGGTGAGCTTACCTCTAAACGGTAATCCCCACGTACAGGAGCAGTAACGTCAAGAAGTGGTGAGATCATCTTAGTCACTTTAACCACCTGGTCCATAGTGATCTTTTCACTTGCAGGAGAGATGATGTTGACACGATAGATCGTTTCATCATTTTCTGTCACAGTAGTGATGTCATAGACTCTAAGTTCTAGTGACTCCACCATGCTTTTGATGTCAGATTCAAGACTCATCTTTTTTCTCCTTGGCAATCTGTTTAAACAGATCTTCGATTTTCTGGCTCTGTTCTAATAGTGCATCAAACTCAAATTTCAACGTAGGAGAACGGAACCAGCCTTGGTCTTTCATACAGTGTGTTTCTATAATAGGACGGGCTTTTTTAAGTTGACGTAGGAGTTCGATCTGCTCTTTTTCAGAATACATACTAGGATCCAGGTAGACCTTAGCATCATCACGGCCCTTGGCACAACGGACTTCAATAACATCGAGTTCACGTAGGCGTGCATCACTGAGTTGTGAAAGGGCTTCTGGGATCAACTCACCCAGAATGGAGTCAAAACGTTTGAGCTTTATCTCGGCAGGTGTCAAAGTTCTACTTTTTGCTCGACTTTAATGAAGGTCTCGATAACATCGCCAACCTTAACATCTTCGTAACCATTAAGTACAACACCACACTCAAGACCTTTACCAACCTCTTTAACATCGTCTTTGAAACGTTTAAGAGAGTCAAGTTTACCTTCATGGATAATAACACCATCACGAATAACACGTACCAGCTCTCCACGAACCATCTTACCGTCCATAACCATACAACCAGCAACCATTCCCTTAGGAATTTTGAAGGTATCACGTACATCAGCCTGACCAGAGTGCTCTTCAGTATATTTCGGAGCCATCATACCGGTTAACATACCTGTAATATCGTCAAGTAGTTGATAGATGATCGTATAAGTACGGATCTCTATACCTTTTTGCTTCGCAGAGGCTTTAACTGAACCTGTTGGACGTACGTTAAAGGCAAGAAGTACACAGTTTTCAGAGTTGTTAACAAGAGCAAGATCGCTCTCAGTAACACCACCTACACCAGATGAGATCACTTCAACTTTAACTTCTTCATTACGAAGTTCCATCAAACTTGACTTAATCGCTTCCAATGAACCGTGAACATCTGTTTTAAGAACGACCTTAAGTTGCTTCAGGTTACCCTCTGCGATCAGTGCTGTAAGCTCATCGAGTGATGTCTTAGTACTTGCAGAAAGCTCTTTCATACGATCATATTCAGCACGCTTGGTAGCAAGTTCACGTGTCTCTTTGTCAGAGTCCATCGCGATCATCACTTCACCTGATGGTGGTACTGAGTTTAGACCAACAACAACTGCTGTGTCTGAAAGACCCAATGATTTCACCATCTTTTTCTGGTCATTGACCAAGGCTTTAACACGACCATAAGCAGAACCACAAACAACATTGTCGCCCACTTTAAGGGTACCGTTTTGAACGATAACTGTTGCTACCGGACCACGACCTTTTTCTACTGTACTCTCAACAAC
>JALWKG010000308.1 GCA_027081565.1 Helicobacteraceae bacterium | reverse complement strand
TATACAACTTCTTCAATGGTTGTGGGGTTGTTATAAACTGGAATAACGATACATGTTTTTTGCAAGTCAAAGCCTCTTAATTGATAGCTGCATTGTAGCGTAGCAGGGCTTTATATTTTTAGAGTTTCTCTCTGGTGCTGAGGACAGTTAGTATTGTTAGTAGTACCCTATATCCTCTCTTCTAGGAAAGTTATTATATATATAACTTTTGTTATAATCCGCCACTTACCTATGGGAGATATTTTATGACTGAATGTGACGTATTTATTATTGGCGGTGGACCAGCAGGTTCCATTGCTGCTGCCAAACTTGTTCAAGCCGGGTACCATGTCGAGCTTGTTGAAAAGGTAAAATTTCCACGTTTTGTCATAGGAGAATCTCTCCTGCCACGCTGTAATGAGCTGCTTGAAGATGCCAATATACTTGAAGAAGTCAAAAAGGCAGGCTTCCAGTTTAAAGGCGGCGTCGCTTTTCAAAATGAGCAAAACGATCTTAAGGTCGTCGATTTTAGTAACAACATGGGACAGAAGCATAACAGCTCATTTCAAGTACGTCGTGAAGTATTTGACAACCTGCTTTTAGAACAGGCCAAAAAATTTGGCGCCCATGTCACTATGGAGTCTGAAGTCATCGCATATGCTGAAAATGCCAACATCGTCACTGTAATCCATAAGGATGGAAGTGAAGAGAAATACCACGCTAAAAAAGTGGTTGATGCTTCAGGTTATGGACGTGTGCTTCCCAGACTTTTGGGTCTTGACGCGGCTTCGGGTCTTAAACTCCGTAATGCGATCTTCCGCCGTGTAGAAAATGACATCCGTCATACAGACGGTACAGACGGCTACATCTATGTCGACATTGTTGGTGATAATGATGCCTGGATCTGGAATATTCCATTGAGCCCGACCGTCACCTCTGTTGGGATCGTCTGTACAGAAGAGTATTTTAACTCATTTGACATGACACCAGAGGCTTTTTGGGAGCATATCGTTCATACACAGCCAACTGCCAAAGTACGTTACGCCAATGCTACTCCTATTAACGAAGTTGGTTACATCGGCGGTTACTCCAGCAACGTCACCCGTATGTTTGGGGAGAACTTTGTCATGGTTGGAAATGCCACAGAGTTTTTAGACCCTGTCTTCTCTTCTGGTGTCACCCTGGCACTGGAGTCCGGCTCCAAAGCGGCTGATCTTATTATCAAAGAGTTCAAAGGTGAAGAGGTAGACTGGCAGGTAGACTACCAAGACTACATGATGATCGGTGTCAATGTCTTTAGAGAGTATGTAGAAGCCTGGTATGATGGTCGCCTTCAGGGTATCCTGTTCTCCAAAGCACCAGGATCTGACAAGATAGAGAGCAAGATCGTCTCTGTCCTCAGTGGTTATGTCTGGGACACCAAAAATATGTTCGTCGTCTCACCAACACAAGCGGTAAACGCAACCTATAAAGCACTTACTGGGATCGACCCACAGTAGGCTGCACCTCGACTTCAATATTACCCATACAGGAAGATTATGTCCCAATACCGTGGTAGCCCTCTGGGGATCAAACTTATTATTACCCTTTATGACCTCTTTGGTTACAGCGCAGCCAAAGCATTGGTCTTTATCGTGGCACTCTTTTACGCACTCATCTCCCAAAAGAACCGTAGAGACCTTAACAGTTACTATGAGGCAGTCGGTCTGCCTAACACCTTTACAAGCTACTTCAAACATGTCTACGCCTTTTCACTCACTATTTTTGACCGTTTTATCGCCCGAGAAGGGATGCAGGAGAACACAGTCCAAGTCGAACGGGAAAATGTTCAAGCCTTTGAGCAACTTCAAAAAAGTGGGGGTATGCTGGTACTTTCTCACCATGGGAACTGGGGACAGAGTTTTAAGATCTTTCAGACCTATGATGTTAAACTTAACATTATCTCAGATGAGATTATAGACGAGAATATTCAGCAGTTGGAGACTGACAAAGAGGAGAACAACCGCATCAAGGTCATCAACCTCCAAGAGGGTATGCAGGCGATGTTAGAGATCGCCCGTGCACTTCAAAACAGAGAGGTCATCATCATCATGGTGGACCGGGTACAGACCTTGTCTAAAACGGTAGAAGTTAACTTTTTAGGACGTCCTACCCTTTTTCACAGTGGTGGCTTTGAGATCGCCCATATGCGAAAAGTTCCCATGCTTGGCTGTGACATTGTTCGTATAGGTGACAACCAGATCAAAGTCACTTTTTCAGAGATCATCACCTCATCACAAAAAGATAAAAAGAGTTATATACAAGAACTTGCACAAGCCTATGCTGACTTTTTACAAGATGTCGTCAAAGCCTATCCTTATCAGTGGTTCAACTTTTTTGACTTTTGGAGAACTCCGGAGAAATAAGGCACTGCCAAGAGCATCTCATTTTAAATCTATATGACATAAAAAAAGAGCTTGACCTCTAAAACTGCTACACTTCACTTATGAAAATACATATCGATCTTGACTGCTTTTTTGTCTCTGCTGAGCGCACTATAGACCCAACACTCAGAGGACTACCTGTAGGCATCGGTGGTCGTGGTGACACCAAGATCTTCTCCCATGAAAAAAGCCGTCAGTTTCTCAACCTGAAAAACAGTGGCGCCTTTGTACCTGCCTACTTTTTTGAGCACAGCTCGACCAAAGACAACGATCTTCACAAGTTCATCGACCCTGATGGACGAATACG
>JALWKG010000307.1 GCA_027081565.1 Helicobacteraceae bacterium | reverse complement strand
ATCACAACAGGTCCTTTAGGCCAAGGTGTGGCTAACGCAGTTGGTTTCTCTATGGCGAGCAAGCATATGGGTGAGCAACTCAACTCTGATACAGCCGCCGTCATCGACCATAATGTCTATGTCCTTTGTGGTGATGGCGACTTGGAAGAGGGGATCTCTTATGAAGCTGCTTCTATTGCTGGTCATATGGGTCTTGATAACCTTATCTGTATTTATGACTCTAACCGTATTACGATCGAGGGTTCAACAGAACTGAGTATCTCTGAAGATATCCGTGCACGTTTTGAAGCGCAGCGGTGGGAAGTCCTTTCAGTTAATGGTCACGACTATGATGAGATCGATGCGGCAATGGTACAGGCCAAAAAAGCAGACAAGCCTGTACTGATAATTGCAAACACTATTATGGCAAAAGGTGCAGGCCCTCTTGAAGGTTCTCACCACGCACACGGTGCACCTCTTGGCGAAGAGATTATTGCTGCGGCTAAAGCCGGTGCCGGCTTTGATCCTGAGAAGAAGTTCTTTGTTCCTGAAGATGTGATGGTACGTTTTAGATGTGCTATTGAAGAGGGTGACTTGGCAGAGCGCGCTTGGAACCACTCTCTTAAGACATTGCCACTTATGGAGCAAAATGAGGCACTAGATGCTTACTTGAATCCTGACTTTTCAAGAATTCAGTGGCCAACCTTTGAAAAAGCAGATGCGACACGTGGAACCAATGGTGTAGTTTTAAATGCTATTTCTAAAGCACTTCCTGGTTTCATCGGTGGCTCTGCTGACCTTAGCCCTTCAAACAAGACTGAGCTTAAAAATATGGGTGTCTTCCCTAAGGGTAAAAACATCTATTTTGGTATTCGTGAACATGCAATGGCTTCTATCGTCAATGCGATGGCACTTTATGGTCCATTGATGCCATTTTCAGCGACATTCTTTGTCTTCTCTGACTACCTTAAGCCTGCAGCACGTATTGCCGCTCTTAGTGGTATCCAAAACTTCTATGTTTGGACACACGACAGTATC
The DNA here is from genome assembly GCA_027081565.1 of Helicobacteraceae bacterium. GTDB lineage: Bacteria > Campylobacterota > Campylobacteria > Campylobacterales > Sulfurimonadaceae > Sulfonitrofixus. Next base: position 10,466 of record JALWKG010000307.1, on the reverse strand, counting down.
GGTGTCGGTGAAGATGGTCCAACCCATCAACCGATTGAGCAGCTTTCACAGTTTCGTGCACTCCCAAACTTCTATGTATGGCGTCCGGCAGATGGTGCAGAAAATGTGGCTGCGTGGCAACAAGCATTAGAGATGAAAACATCGCCTTCTGCCTTTGTCTGTTCTCGTCAGACACTACCGATGTTAGAGACCCCTAAGTTTGGTACGGCACGTCAGGGTGGTTACTTATTAGCTGAAGAAGCAGATGCGACTTATACCATTATGGCATCAGGTTCTGAAGTGGGTCTTGCACTTGAAGTGGCTGCTAAGTTGGCTGAAAAGGGTACTAAAGCAAATGTTGTCTCTGTTCCTTGTTTTGATCTTTTCATAGAACAAGATAAAGCGTATATGGATGCAGTTATTAAGCCAGGTACCAAAACAGTTGCGATTGAAGCAGCGCGTGGTATGGAGTGGTATAAACTTGCAAATGAACTGATCAACATGAACAGTTTTGGTGCCTCTGCACCGGCTGGACAACTTTTTGAGAAGTTTGGATTCACAGCTGAAGCGATTATTGCCAAGATCTAAATAGACTTTCACTTGTATCAGCATCATTTGATGTTGGTATCTCCTTTTTTTACATGTATTGACTATATTTAGAGTATCATTTAGGTAGATTAAATATCTCTTAGGATTGATAGTATGTTGGTATTAACAAAATCTTTACTCAAATTTTTTAAAACAGAATCCGCAGTGGGTGTGCTATTGATCAGTGCCACTATGCTTGCGATGGTACTCTCTAACAGTCCTTTATCTCATCTTTATAAAGATCTATTGAATATTCCGGTTGTGATCAGTATCCATGAATTTGTTATTGCCAAACCACTATTGCTATGGGTCAACGATGGTCTGATGGCAGTCTTTTTTTTTATGGTGGGCCTTGAGATCAAGCGTGAAGTTCTTGATGGGAGTTTAAGTCATATCTCTAAAGTGGTGGTTCCTGCCTTTGCTGCTATTGGAGGGATGCTTGTTCCGGCATTGGTTTATAGTGCATTTAACTGGGGTGATCCTATAGGAATGCAAGGCTGGGCCATTCCTATGGCGACTGATATCGCTTTTGCCCTGGGGATACTTTCGCTTTTGGGTAAGCGTGTACCTGCTGAGCTGAAGATCTTTTTATTGGCATTGGCGATCATCGATGATCTGGGTGCGATCATTGTGATCGCGCTCTTTTTTGGGCATGGGGTCTCTGTCACTGCATTGGCGGTCTCTGCATTTTTTATAGCTGTTTTGATGTTAATGAATTGGCGTGGTGTGACCAATAATACAGCTTATATTTTAATAGGTATCATAGTTTGGGCAGCGGTTCTGAAATCAGGAGTTCATGCAACGATCGCTGGGGTCATAGTAGGTCTTTTGATCCCTCTTCGTAATAATGGCAAGAGTTTTCATGAACTCGAAGAGTCTCTGCATGCTCCTGTAAACTATGTGATTTTACCCCTCTTCGCTTTTGTTAACACTGGGGTGAACTTTAGCGGTGTCAGCAGTAAAGATTTTTTAGACAACATCACCATAGGGATTACACTGGGACTTTTTGTTGGTAAACAGGTGGGAATTTTTAGTTTTAGTCTCTTAGCGATTGTACTAAAGCTTGGAAAACTGCCTGATGCTTTGCACTATGGACACCTTTTTGGTATATCTGTGTTAGGGGGAATAGGCTTTACAATGAGCCTTTTTATAGGTTCCTTGGCGTTTGAGTGTAGTGGAGATGCTTGTATCAATATGACGGATGAGAGGATCGGTATCTTGTTAGGATCACTACTTTCAGGGATAACTGGTTTCTTTATACTGAAATGGCAACTCTCCAAATCGATAGAGAAGCATTAAAGTACATTTGGAAAGGGGACCTTTTTTTAGATGATGAGACGTATTGTACTTTTATGGATGTTGCTCTTTAACACGCTTGAAGCGCAAAGTACCTTAGATGGACTGGCCCTTGAGCAATACTTGGCTGCTGCCAATGCTGTGATCGTCTTTACCTCGCAAGATGGGTTGAGTTCGGGTATTTACAATTTTACTAAAACTGGTACACAAATGCGGATGTACAACTTACCCTTGCAGTATCACTTTGATCCATTGACAGAGAACAGTAACATCTTTTTGACCTTTGATATGGGATACAGCGACTCTCGTAATGATCGCGATGTTGATGTCAATGGGACATTTTTGAACATTAATAATCAACTGCAGTCCTATATTGGTGGGGTAGGATTAGGGATTAGGTATAAACTAGGGACACATTCAGCGATACTTTTTGGCGGAGAGATCATCTACTCTCGTCTGGGCGTAAGTACAAGAACAGGTGATGGGTTGAGTGAAGACGATATCAGTGGCTTTTTTGATAAAAGTGCAAGAGACAACTTCTCGTACAAACTCTTTGCAGAGTATGTCTATCGTCGGACGATACATAAACATAAAATCTTTCTAAAATCAAACTACAAGCTCTATCATACGTTAAATGAGTTTAAGGTTCCAGAGGTCGTTGAGGGTGTTGTGACCGATGTGCTTTCACTGACTTCACAAACCTCAGTTTTCTCTGTCATATGTGGTTATGAGAGCAATCCCCTTTATCAATATGAGGAGATGAGTTTTACGTTAGAGCCCTATTTTAAAGGTAATTATGTTTGGGGTGATCTTGCAGATGTTGCACAGATCAGTGCTTATGGAACGGCAGGACTTGGTTTTTATTGGAATACACCGGAAAATAGTGCCTATATTTACCGTTATTTTATAGAACCCAGTATCTCTAAAGGTGATGGTTTGGAGGGACTCAATTTAAGTATAGGTTTTAGTTTAGGTTTTTAGATTCAATATTGGCGCATTATCCACTTTACTAAACCCTCTTTGGGCTTTGTGCAAGTATGAAAATGTAGTAAGCAAAAGAAAATGGATATAATGTGAAATCCAAAAATGAAGTAGATTTATGCAAGATTCGAAAGAGTATTTAGAAAAAAAAGCCTTTTTTGACAGTATTATTACCCTTTATGGGCGTAATGTTGTTACAGAGATATTAGAAGATGAGCAGATTGAGATCCATAAACTCCACTTAGCGAGCAGCAATCGCGATGAGGGTGTTATTTTAGATATTAAAGCCCTGGCTGAGCATAGAGGGGTAGAGATCAAGATGCATTCTAAAGAGCAGCTTTCTCGCATCTCTAAAAATGCCAAACAAGACCAAGGTGTTGCAATAGATATTATCGCCCCTAACTATCAAAAAAGTGACAAAATGGAGGAGACGGTAGGTAACAGTTTTCGTATTTTGGCTTTAGACGGTGTTCAGAACCCTCAGAACCTTGGGATGATCGTCCGTTCTGCTGCGGCTGGAAACATCGATGGTATTTTACTTCCTACCAACAGCAGTGCCAAGATCTCTCCTTTGGTAATCAAAGCGAGTGCGGGAACGCTCTTTAAGATCCCTATTTTCTACTGTAAGACTCTCGAAGGTCCTCTGGCCAAACTGGGTGAAACCAGTGAGATATATGCCCTATCCTCGCATGCCAGTGATGACATATACAGTGTGAAAACAGGTAAGAGGGTAATCTTTGTTTTAGGTAATGAGAGTGAAGGTGTCTCACCTGCTGTTTCTAGACTCTGTAACAAATCTCTAGCCATACCAATGCAACGTGGGGTAGAGTCACTTAATGTCGCTGTGACAGCAGCACTACTTGCATTTATTAAATAATTTAAATCTTTAGAGGTGCCCGTTAAGAGGTCATAATATCATAAGGGCGTTTGATCTCTTCTACTACCTGATCCACACTCATATGGCGGCTTTTTCGTAAAAATTCTTTACCATCAAGATAGACCAAAAGTGTTGGAATGGCAAAGACACCAAAGTGTGAAGCGATCTCAGGAGTCTCTGAAATATCAACACTGATGATAGAGAGTTGTGAGAAGTTAGATTCAAAAGCTGTGAGAAGTTTGGGTTTAAGCGCATGACAAACATTACAAGTAGGTGCACTAAAGTAGAGTCCAACTGCCAGTTCAGATTTGAGTCTGTTTTCTATTGTTTCGATGTCCATGTATCTTCCTAGTTTTAGAGGATTTGTATTATAATGACCGCATTATATTGTTTTTCTACCAAGGGTCTATTGATGTTACGTTTATTGTTATTTATCTCTATCTTTACAGTGCTTTACGCAGATGATTATCTTAATGAAGCCGAAGCATATTTTCAAAACAAAGAATATGAAAAAGCGTACCCATTTTACCTCAAGGCAGCAAATGAAAACCAAAAGTCTGAAGCTGCTTACAAGCTGGGCTGGATGTGTGAACATGGAAAAGCTACAGAACTAGAGACACAGACTGCGCTTTATTGGTACAAAAAAGCAGCCGAATGGGAGCTCAACAATAGTAATAAGAAGCAAGTATATGAGACGATATACCGCAATCTTGATCCACTTGACGATCAAGAATCCACAACTACTTTAGTAGAATTGGCTAACGGTAATTTTGGTCTACGTGCGTATTATCCAAATTACGCTGTTGCCTCTTACACGGATAGGATTCCTAAAGGTGAATCAAAATATGAAGTGGGTGGTACAAATCCAGATGGTGTCGCGTACATCCACACGGAAGCAAAATATCAGATCTCTCTAAGAGCTGACTATATGACCAATTGGTTTGGCTTTGGACAGATGTGGACGGGGGCCTATACACAGACCTCTTATTGGCAGATCTTTATAGACTCTGCACCCTTTAGAGAGACCAACTATAAACCAGAACTTTTTGTGACTATTCCCTTTTTTCATAAACTCGACAGTATTGGTATGAAAGGGGTTGCTTTTGGTTATAAGCACTCTTCTAATGGACAGCCAGTAACGGATGGCAATCGTACACGCCCTAATGGGCCAATTGCAGGTTCACGTTCACGTTCTTGGAATCGTATTTATGCCAAAGCCTATTTTCAGTGGAGGAATTTCTTTACTGAAATTGATGCCTGGTATAAGTTTGGAGAGCCTATTTTAACAGATGATAACCCTGATATAGTCGACTACTATGGTCCAGGTTCTCTGGAAATAGGTTATATTAATAAAAAGTTTTTGACCCGGCTTACCCTGCGGCCTAGTTTTACCAAGGGACATCTGACCAGTGAGCTTGAAATGAGTTATCCTGTGCCAGTCAGTGATAATGTCTTTTTCTACTTTCAAGCTTTTAGTGGTATCGACACTGATGGTAATGTTGGAGGTTATGGGCAGAGCCTTATCGACTATGATCAAAAAGTCAACCAAGTGGGCTTTGGTTTAAGTATCTCTAGATAAAGCGTTAGAATTGAAAGTTTTTTTGAGTCGAAAATATGACAATTACATTCTCTTTTTCTCTTTAGTGAGTGTGCTCTTTCTACTCCCATTTGTCAATGCCATGCCAATTTTACGCTTTGCCTTGGTTGGGCAGTATACGTTTGTGATGTTCTACTTGGTCTTTAGTGCGAGACACACCAAAAAGTTGTATCTTCTAGACATAGGATTTGTAATTCCAACCTTAATAGCAACGTGGTTGGACAGCATCTATCAAAATGAGATTACCTTTGTGGCCTCATATTTAACGATGATGATCTTTTTTCTCTATCTGCAGTATCTTATCATCACACAGATGATCCATACGCATAAAGTAGAGACTAACACTATATTTGGGGCGATGAACATCTACTTGGTGGCGGGACTTATTTGGGCGTATGCATATATACTGCTCAACCATTTTGACCCCTTGGCTTTTCATATGCCAAGTTATGAGATTGTGAGTAAGGAGGTGGAGCTTTTTACCTACTATAGCTTTACAACCATTACAACTCTGGGTTATGGGGATATCGTGGCCATAAGTGCCCAAGCGCGTATGCTCTCTGTCTTAGAAGCGGTGTTTGGACAGCTTTACCTGGCGATAGTGATTGCCAAACTGGTCTCTATAGAATGGAGTGGTTCACACAATGCAAAACATAAAAACTAGTCTAAAATAGAGTAGACGATCTCTTTTTTGTTTTTGGTCGTTTTGATCTCTTCTACTTTTAGGGTTTCGATCTCAAGTGCCATAAACGCTTCTAAAGAGTGGACCTGATGTTTGGCCAGTTCACGTAAGACTAAACCTCTGTAGGCTTTAGCCCAATGGCTCACACTTTTTCCCCCTTTTAAAAACTTCAAAGTGGTGTACTCTTGTTTGGTTTTGTAAAATTTGTCATAGTACCCTGCGCGCAGGTCCAAGATCTCATGGTCCATTAACTGAAGGTCGAGTTGGTAACTAAAACGCTCTTTGTAAAACTTCTCAGGAGCAATATCTCCGATACTATTTCCCTGTTTGACCTTGTAGTTGGCTATAGGATCCCCGGCTAAGATCGGGCCGTAGAGATTAGAGAAGATGATAACCTTATCTTTGAGATATGACTGGGCCTCTTTAGTTAGGGTCTCATACTCTAAGTAGCCGAAGGCAACACCACTGTAACGTGCAATAGCGGGCATCTTAGGTGCTGTATAAAGGTCTTCGATGTAGGTAAGGATGTCAGACTCTTTTTTGATTCCGAATAGTCTTTTAACCGCATCCATATCACTTGAGTTCACAATCTCATTATAGCTCTTGAGTATGCTCTCTCTGGGTTCGTATCCAAAAAGGATCTGGCTCTCTGGCAGAAGCTCTCCTCCGGTCTGTTTACCTTCAGAGGGTGAAAATAGTGTGTATAACATCAAGTCTCTTTTTGCGAATTATAGCAAAATATCCTCAGTACTATTTACTGTACATGGTAGTAACCGGATCGAAATTCTCTACTCCTTTGTCTATGGCTTGTTGGCAACGTTCAACATAAAGGGTGTAGAGTGTTGAATCAAAATCATGTTGCAGCTTTTCGAAAAGTTTCAAAGCGGCTGCTACTTCACGGTTGCGATAATGTGTCACTGCTTGTACATAACGTTGTAGCGTCTCATCACTGATATCTGCATCTGGAAGTATAACTTCAAAGATCTCTACGGCACTCTTTTTCCCTTTAACCTTGACGATGTCCAGTGAACGTAGTTGGTACTGGTTTTGGAGTGCTTCTTTAGTATGAGAGGAGATAATGATAGATGAACCGTAAAGCTTGTTTAGTCCTTCAAGGCGAGAAGCAAGGTTGACGTTGTCTCCGATAATAGTATAGTCGGAGCGGCCAACAGAACCCATCTCTCCGATGGTGACCATACCGGTATGAATACCAATACCGATGGCAATGTGGACACCAAAGGTCTCATAAAGTTCAGTGTTGAGCTCTTTAAGCTTTTTTTGTTGTTCAAGTGCGCTTAGTAAGGCTTTGTCCGCATGGTTTTGAACCTCTATCGGCGCATTCCAATAGGCCATAACGGCGTCACCGATAAATTTGTCTACAGTACCCTGATGTTTGGTGATGTTCTCTACCATAGGTGTCATGTAGGTATTGAGCATCAAGATGACCCGTTTGGGATCCGCAAGTCTTTCAGAGATAGAGGTAAATGAACGTATGTCTGAGAAGAAAACGGTGACCTCTTTATTTCGAGGTGTCAAGAGGGTGTCACTGCTGTTTTTAATAAGATCATCCATGACATTTTTAGAGACCTTTTTAGCAAATACTGCCATGATCTCTCTTTTTTGATGGAGACTGATGATGTAGTCGAGTAGTAAAACGGTAACAAAACTGGTAAGAAGACCGGCAGCGGGAAAGAGAATGTTCAAGACAATTCCGTGGGTAAAGAGCATCTCCATAAAAAAGAGATATTGGGAAAATACCAAGCCTAAAAAGATAGGGATCATCAACCAGACATTAAGTGTGTAAAGAATGATAAAGGTAAGGATTATACTGGCTATGATCAAAAGTAGATCGATTGTCTCGGGATCTTCAGTTAAAGAGAGAAAATCCTGATTGATAAGGTTGTCTATAATACTGGCATGGACTTCTACCCCAGGCATTAGAGTATCAAAAGGTGTGGCTCTCAAATCTGCCAGACCTACGGCTGAGGTTCCTATTAGTACAAATTTGCCAGCAATATCCTCTGGTTTGAAGTTTTTGTCAAGGATGTCGGCAGCACTAATGTATTTATAGCTGTGACCAGCACCTCTAAAGTTTACTACAAGACGTGCAAATCGATCTGTTGGTATCTGTAGCGTCCCCATACTGATACTTTCCATACCACTATGTTTATTGTTGAAGATGACCCGTTTTTCACCCGTATAAATCCGTACCATTTCAAGGGAGAGTGAGGGATAGAGACTCATATCGTAGCGCATTAACAGGGGAACACGACGTATCATTCCTCCCTCATCGGGCGTGTTGTTAAAAAAACCACTGGAGTAGAATGCATCCTGTATTATGGGAATATTGAGTACAAGGTTGGTGGGATTGATGAGGTACTCTTGACCACTTTTTCCTTTTGTAACGAAGACGGCAGGTATAAGTGGTGATCTTGTACTGTATTGTGTGCTAAATGTATAGAAATAACCGCCAATAGTAGGTGTGTTTGCAATGGTGTTAGCTAAAATGGCATCATAATCATCTACTGCGCTGGTATTACATTGAAGCTGTGCTGCAATGCGATGTGGTGAACTTTTGTCTGGTTCGGAGAAGACGATGTCCAGACCGATAATACCCACTTCTGCATCACTTAGATTTTGAATGAGTTGGGCTACTTTGTTACGTGACCAAGGCCATTGACCTTCTTTTTTCAGACTTTTTTCATCAATATCAATAATGACAATATCTGGGCTTGCTGGCAGTGGTCCACGTAAGATAAAAAGAAAATCTCTAAAACGGTTGTCGATAGAGAGAAAAGTCTGTGGTAAAAAGAGATAGGTACTGCCTAACAGTATGATGATGGTCAGTGCTGAAAAGAGATGAAGCCAAAACTTTTTCATAGGTCTGCCAAAAAACAGAAGATTGAGAGGATGTCTCTTTTAGCAAAAAAGTATAATGGTCTTCGCATCTGAATATCCTATTTTTATAAGTGTAGAAAAAGTATAAAAGCATTGCTGCTTTCTATAAACCTACAACTGCATTATAACTTACTTTAAACGATAAACTTAATGATAGTACATGGTGTGAAGAGAGGTATGGGACCTCTCAAGTTATGGATTATATGGTGGTGGCAGTGGTGTGTCGTCTGCTGTAAACTCTGTGGCAAAGGGTGGCACGATATTAAGCGTTGGTACTTTTGGTGTTGTGGGTTGTGCTGTTGGTGAATCTTGCAAGGACTGTTGTGTCAATTCTTGCAAGATAGTGACATCCTGGAATCCAGGTAGATAGATCTCACCCTCTGCTCCTTCCGCTCGTTGTGGGGCCAGACCGATGAAGACGGGTCTGAACTTGTCGAGTTTTATATCCTGCATAGTCCAAGTACCGTTATGGTACTCCAGCATTTTTCCTGCAGGTACATTAAAGCGGCTTTTACGGGTATAGATGATGATCCGCCCCTGTATGCAGCCTATAAGTTCATCACCATTTTCAGCAATATAGGCCATAAACTGCGTTCCTCTGATACCGATGGTTGCGGCTCTGGTCTTTATCTTAAATCGTTGTGGGGCGATCTTTCCGATCTTTCCCGTGACGGTCTTGAAAAAACCACGCTTAAGTTCCATCATAACCTCTGGTTCACCCTCTTGCTGAAAATGTTCGAAGAGGTATTCACTTTGTGGACCAACAGTGACTACTGTGTCATCGTTTAGGATGATCTGTACTTTGGACTTTACCGCGGTTTTAAGAAGATCTTTCTCTTCTACCGCCAATCCTTTTTTAACCTTTAGCTGATCGCTATCACGTAAAATATCAGCATTTCCTTTAATAATAGTTACCTTACCTATACTTGCGAGAAGGGGTAACATGCTCATCATTAGTATTAAAAAAAGTCTCATTATCTTCTCCTAGTAGTTATAGATCACGCCAAAAAGCAACTCATCTTTTTTATATGTGGCGAGTGCATAGTTGGAGATGTTGTTGACATTGCGATATTGCAGTTGTGCACGAAAGTCATTGAAAAACTCTTTTTCAAGTGCTACTGTAAACTCATGGTTGGTGTCACCTCTTTGAATATTGCCATCAGAGGTCGATATAAGAGCATAGTAATGGTAACGAAGTTGGTAATCTGCTCTTAGATCGATGATATTTCCAAATGAGTATAAAGCACCTATTGAGGCACTGAAAACCTGTTTTTCAGTAAATGCAATAGGGACTTGATGGGTTGCTTTATAGAGCTCATACCCAGTTTTAAAATAAAGCAGGTTACCACCTTTGAGCCAGAAAAGACCTGCTCCGGCACTGTACATGTTGTCATCTCTCCCTTGGTCGTAGTCTTGAATGTAACGTCGTTGGCTATAGAGTAGGTTCAGGTTAAGGATGAGAGACTGATGGAGCTGTAGGTCTAAGTTCGGGTGTATACCACGCTCTTGCATCAGTGCACGATCAAGATAGTTGATCCGGTCATAGAAGAGTGGGAGATAGAGTGAGT
>JALWKG010000306.1 GCA_027081565.1 Helicobacteraceae bacterium | reverse complement strand
AGTTTGATCGCGCCCCAGATGACCATGGCTATAAAGGCACTGATCGCAGAGGCTTTGTAGTAGACATAGACATTGGGGGCAAATTTATAAATAAGAAAAAAGAGTCCCCACTCTATGAGGTAGGGTGTGAGTTTGGAGACCTCCAAGCCGGTGTCATAGACATATCGGTCGACAAAGAGGTTGAGATTACTGGTAAAGTAGAAAGAGACGGCAAGTCCTAAAGGTAAAAAGACGATCAATAAAAAATAGGTAAAGACGGTTTTGATGAGTCCCGGCTCTTTAGTCTTAAATACAGTATTGATGACATAGGAGAAGTTGATAAAAAAGAGCATCGAGACCACGATGGTAAAGGTAGAAGAGAAGATACTGAGTTGGGTAGCGTTAGTAATAAAGGCATCTATATAACTGGTAATTACATCTGTCTGTACAGGTAGGAGGTGCTCGATAAGAAAATTTTTGAGGGTCACATAGTGTGCATCGAACTGCTCCATCTTCGGGATCAGTGAAAACATCACAAAAAAGATGGGGATAATAGTTGAGATAGTGTAAAAACTTAAACTCGAAGCATAATAGGTCAACTCTTCATCAAACAGTTTTAAGATGAAAAACCGTAAGTGTCTGTAGTAGAGGTGGTTATGCAACCAGTGGCGAAAATGGTGGTAAAAAGTCATAATGTTATTGTAATGCCTTTTGGCTTTTTTAAGACTTGTTGGAAATACTCAAGAAGTGTTGTCTTCTTGAGGTAGTAGTGTTTAGTCAAGCCCCATTTTATTTGGATTGAGAATGTTGTTAGGATCAAACGCTTTTTTTATAGTCTTAAAAAGATTCATCTCTTCGTCTGTAAAGGCCATGGTCATGTAAGGTGCTTTGGCCAGTCCAATACCATGTTCACCACTAAGTGTGCCTCCAAGATCAATAGTCGCTTGAAAGACCTCTTCGATAGCCGCATAACCGATCTTGACCTGTTCTGGGTCCTTGCCGTCAACCATAACGTTAGTGTGGACATTTCCATCGCCTGTGTGGCCAAAACATGGGATGTTGATGTTGTATTTCTCAGCGATCTTGTTAAACTCTTTAAGCAGTTGTGGCAAGACGGCACGCGGGACGGTGACATCCTCGTTAATCTTTTTACTGCCATAGATAGAGAGCGACTGCGAAGCGCGGCGGCGTGCAAACCAGAGGTCTGCTGCCTCCTCTTCGTTTTTAGCGATCTGAAAGCTGTCACAGCCATTTTCTCTAAAGACCTTTTCGATCTGAGCGAGTTGAAAGTCCAGGTCTGACTCTAGGTTGCCATCAACATCGGTGACCAGGATAGCGCCTGCTTCGACAGGAAGTCCCTTGTTGTATGTCTCCTCAACCGCACGAATGGTCTTATTGTCCAAAAACTCCATAGCTACAGGAGTAACGCCAGAGGCCATGGTCTTATATACAGCTTCCATAGCAGAGTTGACGCTGTCAAAGATCCCCATAGCAGTTTTAGTCATCTTAGGCTTTGAGAGTAACTTCATGGTCACTTCAGTGGTAACGGCAAGTGTCCCTTCTGAAGCGATCAAAATACCAGCGATGTTGTACCCTGCCACATCTTTAATGGTTCGTTTACCCGCTTTGATGATGTCACCGTTAGGTAAAACAGCGCGGATCGCCATGACATAATCTTTAGTGATACCATATTTAGCCGCACGCATACCGCCGGCATTTTCATTGACGTTACCACCGATAGTAGAGTAGTTTTGACTGGCAGGATCTGGAGGATAGAAGAGACCTACTTCTTCTACTGCTTTTTGAAGATCCATGTTGATGACGCCGGGCTGTACGATAGCGACCATGTTCTCCATGTCGATCTCCAAGATCTTGTTCATATGCTTCTCAAAAGCGAGGACAATGCCCCCTTTGCTTGGAAGTGCGCCTCCCGTAAAACCTGAACCGGCACCACGAGGGACTAAAATAATGCCATGTTCGTTACAGTAGGTCAAGATCTTGCTGACATCCTCTTCGTTTCGGGGAAAAAGGACAGCATCAGGCTCAAAATGGGCGCGTGTTGCGTCATATGAGTAGGCTAAAAGATGGGCTTTGTCACTATAGACATTCTCTTTGTCTAAGAGGTTTTCAAAAAAGAATACATGGGAATGTTCTAACATATTTACTCCTGAATATCGAACTCACTGATGAGTTCATGGTCTTGGGTTTTTAATTGGTTGATGAAATTATACAGAGGTTTGGAATCTGGATTGTTTTCCACCAATAGCTTAAGGTAGTGAGGGTTATAGGCTTCGAGTTCACGACTGGCTTCTCCCCAAACCCACCAGGAAGTAGCGATCTCTTCGACTCTAGAGAAAAAAGGCAGTTTTTCACCTTTTTGTGGAATCACCACTGGTGTGAGCTGTATGAGGCTCATAGTCTGACAGTCCTGTGTAAAGAGGGCCCCTTCTACATAGGTGTAGAGCAGACCGATCTCAGCAAGGGTACAGTAGCCAGCAAAGTCCTCTTCAAAAGGGGTCGGATGGGCTCTGTAAGACAAAAAGGTCGCAAAGCTGTCAGGATGGATCCACTCAACACCATGAATGTTTTTGGTGATGATGTGGTAGGTCTCTTCATCCGGAGCGATCAGCATAGCACGAGAGTAGGCAAAGGCAAGAATCACTTCATCCCCGACTTCAACTTCCCAGTTTCCACTTGGCAGTGAGTTCTGTTTGAGGCCAGTGTACTCCGAAAGTGCGATGGTGGCTGTT
>JALWKG010000305.1 GCA_027081565.1 Helicobacteraceae bacterium | reverse complement strand
TACGGCACCACTTATCTCACTTTTTGTGATTGATGTTGAGGTGATGGTACCGGCAGTGTCGTCTGCTTTGATCCTGATACCGTAGCCTTCTGTTGTGTAGCGGGCACCACTCCATCCTTTGCCGGTATCTGAGATCTTTACATTTTCAATATTAATACCGTCAATACTGCTTCCGGTAGTGCCACCGTTGTCTAACACAGAGATCTCAATACCGGCAAAACCACATTTTGAGAGGTTTGAATCTTTGAAAATAATATGTGACAACACTTGATTGGACACATAAGTCTGAGGGGAGAGACAAGAGTCAAAAACCTCACTAATAAGGACATTACTTACGGTACCGTTACTATTGGAGTTCCCATACTCTATACCATTTCCGGCGTATATAGATGGAGCGATGGTAGCGCCTCCTACTTGCATTATAGTGACTTTGTCGACATTACAGTTTGTACAGTTTTGAAATGATATGCCGTGCAGTGAAAACTGCCTGATCTCTATGTTTGAGACAGTGATATTTGAGAGGTTTTCGGCTTTAACGGCTGTATAGATCTTACTGGCTTGGAAGCTATGGTTCTCTGGGTTGGAGGTGATCTTGATGTATAAAGTCTTAGTAGCATAATCATAGCTGTATGAATCATCTGCTGCCAAAGTGAAGGTAGCCGTTGCATTGGTGTCCCAAGGGGTGAAATGCATCATATCTCCATCCATAGAGAGGTTACCTAGACCTTCTTCCTCTGATATGTCTGTTTGATGACTGTAAAGAGAATTACCCTTGTCTTGCCAGTTTGAAACTCTATAGGCACCATCAAGCAGGGGATTTTCCCCTGTGCCGTAAGCCGATATGGTGATGTTTGATGAGGGTATGGTTATACCTTCATGCCACGTTTCACCTCTTTTTAAAAATATGGAAGTGTTGTTATCGAAGGTGCTTGTTTGAACTTTGTGCAGACTTTTCCATGGAGTACATGAACTTGTTCCATCATTAGTGTCATCACCATTGGAAGCATCAACAAAAAAGCCACCGTCTTGACATTGTGGTGTCTCCGTCTCAGGCGCGTCCTCTGAATTTTCAGAGCAACTAAAAAAGAGTAACAGTGTGACCAGAAGTATTAGTAAGTGTTGCAAAATGATCCCTTTTGTATTAATGAAGTAGCTCTATTTTATCAGAAATCTATGATGTTGTATAAGTACTATGTGAAGGCTATTTTAACTGCTTCGGTCTTTATGCATGTCGATGATCTCTTCTTCATAAAACCGTAAAATGATCTTTTCTACAGGGAGATTTTTATGGTACTTCTTCTCTATAGCAACAAAGATCTTCTCTTTTAGCGCCTCCAGTGTGTCAGCTTCTACATAGATATGATCACTTTTGGCGTGGGCTCTATAGTAAGTTCTTTTATGATCATGATAGACGATAAAGGTTTGGTCTTTGTAGATGGGACGATCAGCACGGGAATAGGCGAAGTACCAATGGAAACTGGCACCCAAAATGACAAAGAAGTGAAAGAAGTCGTGAGCATTTAAGATACCATTAAAAAGCTCTGGCCAGCGTAAAAACTCAAGAACAGCACCAAAGGTATAGGCCAGACCACCATAGACGATGTACTTGATCTCCTCTTTACCGTAGATACCTGCTACAAAATAGGCACTCAGAACACCGAGCCAACCGAGACCAAGGTAAAAGGTGAGACTGATGTATTCGGGTAGGGTGGAGAAGAAGATAGTGGTCAAGACCATGCCGACTATGGCGAGACTCCAGACCAGAGTCAGGACACCCCATCGTTTGGGACCACGAAACATAAGGGTATGGATGGGGATGAAGCTTCCTGCTATCAAGATCCATATGGCAGCATGGTCTAAGACTTGTAGGACATCTCTAGACTCTGTATGATAAGGCAGAAGATGATAAATGCCACTCATGGAAAAAAGAAAGAGAAGGGTGATGGTATAAAGGGTAAATGCTGTCATACGTAGTTTAGAACCGCGACCTTTGTAGATAAGATAAAAGCCAGCGATCAGAAAACCAAAAGCTGCGATAAGATGTGACCAGGCACTGATAGGATCGTGCAGACCTAAAAATGTAAATGTCTCTCTCATGGTTGCTCCCTGGATTTTAGGGAGATTATAACGCAGATAGTGTAATCAACAGTTGTTGGGTGCCTTTTTAGATGAAGATAGACAAGAGTCATTGGAAGATTGGTAGATCGGTTATCTAGTGCGATATAATCTAAACAAATTAAATAACAGGTCACCTCTAAATATTTTTAGACTTACTAGGACAGATTATGAATAATGCTCTAAAGCTTACCCTATCTGCTATTGGCATACTCATTTTGAATGCTTGTAGCAGTAATGATACTGCACTAAAACAGGATAAGGGTGAACAGCCTTATGCAGTACATACTTATGACAAAAATGCCTTTAACCGTTACGATACGGATACCTTTGCAACTTCAACCTGTACTCCATTAGCGATGGAGATTCCTGTAGGTGTGTTTGCTTCGCCTGATGGAGACGCCAATGCAATGGGTACGCAGAGTGATCCACTGGACCTGCAGACAGCACTTGAAAACAATGCAAAAGTAGCAGAAGGAGAGACCCTATGGCTAATGGAAGGGGTCTATGAAGGTACATTTACCAGTGAACTGAGAGGAAGTGAAGCGCGTCCTATTAAGGTCAAGCCTTATCCGGGTAAATATGTGATGATCGATACTACTAATGCCATAGAAGGTTCCGGTTTGCGTATCAATGGTACTTGGACAGAGTACTATAGTATCGAAGTGACCAGTTATGATGGCAACCGTATTTCTACTGTAGACAACTCTTCCAACCCTTCCGACCTCACACTTAATGGCGGTGTTTCCATCATAGGTTCAACCAACAAGGTCATTAACTTCGTCTCACATGACAATGCGAGTGGTATTGATGCGTGGAGTAAACGTAAAGATGGATTTACAGGGATAGACACAGAGACTTATGGCAGCATTATCTATAACAACGGTTGGAGTGCGCAGCCTGCAGATGGCTCTTATGGTCGGGGACATGGTCATGCCATCTATACCCAAAACTATGATGGGACCAAGAAGATCACCAATAATGTCATCTTTTACGGTTTTGGTACGGGAATCCATGCTTACCAAACAGGTAAAGTAGAGCAAAATGGTGTTTTGAGAGGTATCGAAAATTTTGACATTGAAGATAACACATGGTTTTTGACAGGTGCTTCTGACATACGTAAAGGGATGAAAAAGTATGACTGTCTGGTGGGCGGGTATCAGCCTGTCAAAAATCTTGTTATGAAAAACAACCAGGGGTACTCTGACATAGGGAGGACGATGTTGGGATATTTCTCCAACTATAAGGGTGAACAGTTTTTTAATGAGGGGGCACTTTTAGAAAACAACTATCTTGTGCAAAACCTCAAGCTGCAGGACAACTGGTATGCGGGTGATATTAAGATCAAAAATACATCTGTGTTTCATGGTGTTACCGGAGACAAAACATATTTGGGTGACTTAGGCGGCAACGACCTTAACAATTCAGAACCGACCAGTGGTAAAAAGATCTTTTACATTAAAAATGCTTACGATCCCAGACGTGGACGTATTACTATCTTTAATTTCGACCGTGACCCAAAGGTGGCTGTGGACCTTTCCCAAATCATGAAAAAAGGGTCCGCCTTTCGTATACACTCTGTTTTTGACCTTTATGGTGCACCGATAGTGAGTGGTGTCTATGATGGTTCCGCAGTAGAGATCCCGATGGGTACCGTCTCTCCACCACAGCCTTATGGTTTGGAAGGTGGTATTAATGCAGATGAAGGTGACGATCCTCATGAATTTTTTGGTGTCTTTATCATCACTCATGCAGGTTGTTTCTGATGAAGAGAAGTGATATGACGCCACTATCACAATTAGGTTGTATAATACTAAAAGGTAAAAAGTAGAAAGAAAAGGAAACAGGTATGCGTACATTATTAGTGTTGATACTCTTGTGGAGTGGGTTACAGGCGGAGTTTATTAAACAGGGTGAAGTGGTAAAAGACACCGAACGTGGGTTACTCTGGCAAGACAATAGCACGGTGGAGTCAGAGGAGTTGCTTTTTAGAGAAGCGAATGGCTACTGCCAAAACTTGGTACTTGAAAAACATGACGACTGGCGTTTGCCAACACTACTGGAACTTCAAAGCATTATAGACTACAAGCGTTATGATCCTGCCTTAGAACGCGGTTTTCATTTTGGTCTCTCTAATAACTATTGGACATCAACACTGTATGCAGATGATAAAGAGAGAGCATGGGATGTCAATTTTAAAAGTGGCAACAGTGAACATAACCGTCATTCATATGATTTTTATGTACGATGTGTAAGAAGTGGGAAATAGTTTAGAAGAGGTAGATCAAGATAGCATTTCTGCTATCTTAAAGTCAGTGTTACTGACCGATCTTGTTTGCAATAGCTTGAATATCTGCATCACTTAAAGAAGCAACTTGACCTTTCATAAGACCTTTCATTGGGCCACCATAACTACCATCTTTGTAACCATGGATCGCTGCAGCGATGTCTGCTTTGGACATGTCTTTGATGATCTTACTTTTGTTAAGTGCTGATTTTTCACCGTTAGCACCATGACAACCTGCACACTTCTGGTAAGCATCTGCTGATGCAATAGTTGCTGTCGTTAAGAGGATAGCGCCTGCAATAAGTACTTTTTTCATGTTTATTCCTTGTGTTGAGGAGATAATTATAGTTAATTCGTCAAAGGTCTATTTTGACCTAAGTCAAGTACTACATCTCAGCGCGTAAGTCTAATTTGACTATAATTCCATAATAAAGGGTTCTTCTAGATGCCCTAAAGGAAAAAATTTGAAAAAAATATTTAAACTACAAGTTGAAAACAAAGCACCACAACGCCAACTCGAGTCGGTTAAAAATGAGATTCGCAAATACATGAAACGTGAACGTAACAAGAAACTGCCGGAAGATGCTGTCTATTGGGATTTTGCATGTCGGTTTGGAGAAGATGAGACAAGTGCTAAAGAGGTCAATGCATCAGAATTGACAAAAATGTTAGATGCTGCTGTGGAAGCTGCCTGGGCTTCATGTTATATCGAGATCTTCTCTAAGGCTGTTACTAAAGCAGCTAAAGAAGTTGATACAGAAGAAGAGAGCTCTGAATAGACTTTTGCTCTATGGACAGATACTTTAAACATTCTCTTTAGAGGTGCCTTTATCCAATCATGTTACAATGTAACATGATAAAAAAAGCCCTTTTCTCTCTCTTTTTACTTCTCTTGGTGTTGGTCTCTCTTTTGGAGACCTTTGACACGCACAGCTCCAAACAACTAGACATAGCGCTACAACGCTCTTTAACGACCTTTGCTGTGGCTAGAGGGCTCAACGGTCTGGTCTCAGTAGTTCAAGGGACAGAGGTCAACATCTCGCCGGCAGGCATGGGTGCGACTTTTACTCCCGGTCAGATTTTAGACCCTATTAATGACATGGTGGAGCGTTTCTCCTGGGTGATGTTGTTGAGTTCGGTCTCTATTAGTGTGCAAGAGGTGATGCTGCATCTTGGAAAAACAGACCTTTTTAAGATCTCTTTTACTGTAGTCACTCTCTTTTTATTGTTACAGTTGTGGATCCCTAAAGCACGAGAACAGTTTCCTTTAAACATCACACTTAAAACGGTACTTCTTTTAGTTTTGTTACGTTTTAGTGTCCCTCTCTTGGTGATGCTTAACGAAGGGGTCTATGATCTTGTTTTGGCCCCTCAGTATGAACACTCTTATGAAGAGGTTGTTAAAACCTCAGATGAGGTGAGTGCCATGGTCCAAGAGGTACAAAACAGAGAACGAAAGTTAGATGAAGAACGTTCGTTTATAGAGCGTTTTAATGTCACCAAACAGTATGAGACCTTTAAACAAGAGCTTAGAGAGAGTGTTGAAGCCTTTATAAAACGTTTTAATGCAGCTATGGAGAGTATTATTTCGCTTATCACTGTTTTTATAGTCAACGCTGTACTAATCCCCCTAGGGGCACTTTGGTTTTTTATTTATGGCTTTGCTTACCTGATGCGACAAGATCTGCAAGTCTATGTTGATGGAGCAGACGCTTTATGATGACACTGCTTTTAAAAGTCCGTTATATTTTTCTGATGTTGTTTTTGATCTCACTGATCTCTTTTTTAGCCATACATGCAGCACCCAACAGTTTTTTTGGAGCAGGGGAGCTTAACCCAAATATGACTGAAGAGGCCATCGTCCAGCTTAAAGCGGTGTATGGTCTGGACAAACCGCTCTATATGCAGTATGTGGACTGGGTGAAAAACTTGGCCCAACTCAACTTTGGTATCTCTTTTGTCACTGGTGCCGAGGTCAGTAGTGAGATTGCCAAACGCCTGCCTATTACACTGCTGCTCAACATTGTCTCGATGGTAATGGTCTTTATGCTCTCGATCTATTTAGGGATCAAGGCTGCGCTCTCTCATGGTTCGTGGCTAGACTATGGTATCCGTCAACTCTCTTTAGTCTCGTTTGCTATGCCTTCGTTTTATCTGGCGCTGCTGTTGATGCTCTTTTTAAGTGTGGAGTTGGAACTGCTTCCTATCGCGGGTCTTCATTCAGTAGAAGCTAAAGAGGGATGGGCTTATTATAGTGATATGGCATGGCACCTGGTCTTACCTGTAGGTGTCATGGTCTTTGTGAGTTTAGGCTCTATGATCGTCTATATACGCTCTTTGACACTGGAGATCTTGAAAAGCGACTACTACTATTTTGCTTTAGCGCGTGGCTTAAGTGACAAGATACTTTTGCGCCGATATATTTTGAGAAACCTCATACCACCTGTCGTGACACTATTAGGACTCTCCCTTCCAGGACTGATCGGCGGCAGTGTCATCCTAGAGACCATTTTTAGTATTGAGGGGATGGGGCAGCTTTTTTATTTGAGTGCTTTGAGTCGTGATTACCCTGTGATCATGGGTATCTTGATCATTACTGCATTTTTGACGCTGATAGGAAATATGTTGGCAGACATGTTGCTGTTAAGGCTAAATCCGTATGCAAAACGTGAAGGGTGATATGGTTAAAGAGAAAAGAAGAGGGTGTAAAGAGATGTTAAAAGCTCACTAAGTGAGCTTTATGTTTTGGAGAGAGGTTCGTAAGGCCTAACCAAATAGTGCTTCAAGTGAAGAGATGTCATCTTTCTTCTCTTCGACTTTACTGCTGCCTTCTACTGCATCACCACCATCTTGTTCTACAAGCTCGATGTTGTAACCTGTGAGCATAGAGGCAAGACGGATATTGATACCACTTTTACCAATCGCTTTAGACTTTTGGTCAGATGGAAGGGTGACGATCGCTTTGAGTGGGTTCTCTTCGCTGTCCGCTTCACCTTCAATAGTCACGGCATTGATGATCGCCGGACTCATAACACGTGCAATGAAAAGTTCCGGAACCGTTGTGTATTCGATACAGTCGATGTTTTCACCCAAAAGCTCATCACTGACCGCATTGATACGAACACCTTTAACACCCACGGTAGCACCTACTGGGTCTACTTGAGGATGGGTAGAGATCAACGCGATCTTTGCACGCTCACCTGGGATACGTGCTGCTTTTTCGATAAGTACAACACCTTCACCGATCTCAGGGACTTCAAGTGCCAAAAGACTCTCAAGGAATTTAGGAGAGGTACGAGAAAGTTCGATCTGGATCCCGTTGACTTTGTCGATGTTGACACGACGTACTACGGCGCGAACCACATCACCAACTACAAAGACTTCACCTTTAATACGGCTTTTCATCGGGAGAACCGCACGGACTTCATCCATCTCGATGTAGGTGGTGTTTTTATCATCAACACGGGTCACACGGCCGTTGACGATAGTACCGATCTTCTCTTTGTATTTGCTATAAAGTTCATCTTCAACAAGACGCTGTACATGGTACTCTATCTCACGGTAGAGGGTCATTGCTGCTGTACGGCCATGGCTTTCGATGTCATGTTCGATCTGGAACTCATCACCGATATCAACATCAGGGTCAACCTCTTCACGTGCACGTGAAAGAGCGATGAAGCCTTGATTTACATCACCTTCTTCCGTATAAAGTTGATCATCGTCTTCATCATCTACAACCGTTATGGTCTGGTAAACACGGATGCTTTTACTCTCTTCATCGATCTCAGCATCAAACACAAAGTCTTCGTCGATGAGTCTCTGTGCCGTTTTTATAAAAGCATTTTTAAGGGCTACTTTAACGTTGTCAGGACTTAACCCTTTTTCGTGTGCCAGTGCATCGATGATATCTAATACATTTTCCATAATTGTCTCCATTAATATTTCAGTTGGTTGTTCCGTAAAAAGATGTTGTGTGATTCATTTCATTAGGAAGAATAAAATTATATCATAAATTCATTTTAGAGAGATTAACAGCGAAGAAAATTAAAAAACAACCTTCCTTTTATAGTAACATCGTGCAGTATATGTCTTGTACGTTTTTAAATATTTTAGAATGACTTTTATCTTTGAAAAGCACCTGTTTATGGAGCATGGCACTAAAAATATATCTTTTATAGAGAGTATAGAAAAGCAGTTTATGCCAATTTTAATCGATACAAAGCTATAATCCAAACAATATTAAAAAGTTACTTTTACAACTTTGTACTGTGATCAGTGAAAGGGTTAAGAGCTATTTTAAGTCAAAATTATAGATCCAGGAGATAAAGATGGAATTAAAAGTCGCACGTGCAGACGTTAAGTCAAAAGCAAAAAAGATAGAAGTTAAAAAAATAGAGGAGATGGTAAAAAAAGAGGGTTCAGTGATCCTTTACTTTGACCGTGACAATTCACACAAAGACCTTCTAGCACTTCAGGATCATTTCGAAAACGATGGTAAAAGTTTCTATATGCGTGAAGTACGTTATGGCCTTGCTGAAAACGAGTACATGTACGAAGTACACATCTTATAAGTTTTAGCAGGACCTATGTCTAAAAAACTGTTTATAGAAACCCTTGGTTGTCAGATGAATGTTCGCGACAGTGAACACATGATCGCTGAGCTTAACGCTAAAGAGCCTTATGAGTTGACCACAAACTCAGCAGAGGCTGACCTTATTATCATTAACACCTGTTCCGTGCGTGAACGCCCTGTGCACAAGCTTTTTTCTGAACTTGGTGTCTTCAACAAAAAGAAAAAAGAGGGTGCCAAGATCGGTGTTGCCGGTTGTACTGCCTCTCATCTTGGAAAAGATATCATCAAACGCGCGCCTTATGTCAACTTTGTACTGGGTGCCCGTAATGTTTCTAAGATCGCGGAAGTCGTTGATAAAGACAAATCTGTTGAGATCGATATCAATTATGATGAGTCCGATTTCGCCTTTAAAGATTTTCGCTCTTCACCTTTTAAAGCCTTTATTAACATCTCGATAGGGTGTGACAAAAGCTGTACTTTTTGTATTGTGCCAAAAACACGTGGAGATGAGATCTCTATTCCAGCAGACTTGATCGTCAGAGAGGTCGAAAAAGCGGTTGCAACTGGTGTAAAAGAGGTCTTTTTACTGGGTCAAAATGTTAACAACTATGGACGTCGTTTTTCAGGTGAGCATGCTAAGGTCAACTTTACGGAACTCCTTTGTATGGTAAGTGATGTTGAGGGTCTAGAGCGTATCCGTTTTACCTCGCCGCACCCATTGCATATGGATGATGAGTTCATAGAGGAATTTGCATCCAACCCTAAGATCTGTAAGTCTATGCATGTACCGCTTCAAAGTGGTTCTACTGAGATCTTAAAAGAGATGAAACGCGGTTACACCCAAGAGTGGTTTTTGAACCGTGTGGAAAAGTTGCGAGAGATGGCACCAGGTGTCAGTATCAGTACTGACATCATTGTGGGCTTTCCCGGTGAAAGTGATGCAGATTTTGCAGAGACTATGAAAGTGGCTGCAGAAGCTAAATTCGAGCAGATGTTTAGTTTCAAGTACTCTCCGCGTCCTCATACTGAAGCAGCAGAGTATAGCAATATTGTGGATGGTGAAGTGTCCTCAGCGCGACTTCACCAACTTCAAGATTTTCAAGACACAGTAGTTGACACTGTGATGTCCTCCCAAGTTGGCAAGGTACATCAGGTCTATTTTGAAGAGTTACGTGCAGAAGGTTTTGTTGCTGGGCGCAGTGACAACAACTTCCTGGTCAAGGTCAAGGGCAGTGAGGAACTTTTGGGTCAGATACAGCCGGTGAAGATCATCTCTTCAGCACGTATGAGCCTTACAGGTGAGATTCTTGCGTAAGCAGCTGCTTCGCTCACTTTCACTGATACTGTTTCCTCCTATAGGCGCACTTCTGATCCGCCTTTTCTACTACAGCAGTCGTAGAAGGTTCCATCTTCCAGATACCATACCTACAGAGCCTATTATAGTCGCTTGTTGGCATGGTGATCTTTTTTATCTTCCTTACCTCTATTTGAAACTTCGAAAACATCCTAATGCCAAGGTAATAATCAGTGAACATTTTGATGGCCAGATCATTGCCAAGATCACTGCATTTTTTAAAATAGGTACCTTGCATGGTTCTACCACGCGAGGTGGTGCCAAAGTACTTATCGCTGCGATCAAGACACTGCGTGGGGGAACTGACATAGGCATTACACCAGATGGTCCGAAGGGGCCACGCCATGAGATCGTTGCAGATGGGATCGTAGCTATGGCACAAAAAGCAGGAGTAAAAGTGATCACACTCTCTTGTGTTCCTAGAAGCTACTGGCAAGTTAAAAGTTGGGACCGTTTTACCATACCCAAACCCTTTACACAGTTGGACTTTTATGCTTCAGAACCTTTAGACCTGACGGGGCTTGAGCCGGAAGCTGCAAAATCACTGATCCAAAAAAAGCTTCTAGAACACGACTACTCATGATGAAAAATGATCTAGAGCGCTATAAAAAGCATTTTCTAGAGTATTTGGAGAAGTTTCGTGGTTACTCAGACTTGACCCTTAAAAGCTATGATGAGGCACTGAGCGAAGCATTTAAGTTTGTTGAGCTCATTGCTAACAAAGAACATACCACCATTAACCTCATGCCTCTACGTTTACATATAGCCCACCTCAAGCCTGCGACCATCTCTAAAAAACTCTCAGCCATCCGAAGCTTTACCCTTTACCTTCAAGACCAAGGCCATAAGATCTCTTTAAAAGCTGATGAGAACATCAAAGTGCCGGCGACCTTACCAAAGCCGGTGAGTGATGCCCATATACAAGAGGCACTCTCTGCGGCAACAACAGATGAACGACTGGTTGTGACCCTGCTTTATACCTTGGGTCTGCGCATATCAGAATTAAAGTCTCTTCACTTGGATTCTATAGATAAAGAGTGGGTACGTGTTATAGGTAAGGGACAAAAAGGTAGAGACATCCCAATGTTACCAGCAGTTCATAGTCTGATTGAGGAGTATCTAGAACATCATAATGTTCAAAATTATCTCTTCGAGGCAGATGGGGCTTGCTTAAGTGAAAATAGTCTAAGATATCTGGTAACAAAATGTTTTAAACGG
>JALWKG010000304.1 GCA_027081565.1 Helicobacteraceae bacterium | reverse complement strand
CACTTAAATCCATTCCTGGGATTGATAAGTCCGAAGCCATTACATTTCAGAGTATTCAACTTCCGAGTAAAAATGGTGGCAAAAAGGTACGTGTTCAGGTCGTGGGTTATGATGTTTATGGTGATATCAACCCTATCAATCCTGAACGCCTTGTAGAGGGACGGACACTGGATGTTGATCATTATGAGATCGTAGTGACGGACACAACAGGGTACAAACTGCATGATACTTTAAGACTGGGACGTAATGATTACACGGTAGTTGGCATTACCCACGGTTCTGTTGCTTCGGGAGGGGACGCTCTGGTCTATTTGAGTCTCAAGGATGCCCAGCAGATACAGTTTTCATATTCCAACAAGCGCATTCAGACCGATAGAGCAAGAGGAATCATGAACAAAGATGCCCACCTGGTCAATGCCATCATCGCAACCCTCAAGCCGGGATACGATGTAGATCAGGTTGCCCAGGAGATTGAACAGTGGCAGCATAAAAGTGTCTACACCAGAGCGCAACAAAAAATTGTCTTGACCCGAAATGTCATTGAAAAGGCTTCCAAACAGATTGGTCTTTTCACCGCTATTTTGGTGGCGGTCTCTACCATCATCATCGCGCTCATTATCTACACCATGACACTTGAGAAGATCAAGGAGATCTCGATCATGAAACTTATAGGACTGCCGAACCGTATGATTACACAGATGATCGTCGAGGAGACCCTGCTTCTGGGTATTTTAGCTTTTATTTTCGGTAATGTCTTTGCACATCTTATAGCAGGAAAATTTCCTAAGCGTATTGTCCTGGATCTGCCGGATGCATGGGGTCTTTTTGCTGTCGTTGTTGTCGCTTCAATACTTGCTTCATTTATAGGGGTAAAAAAAGTGATCAGTGCGGATCCATCTGCGGCTATAGGAGGTTAAGATGTCACAAGAACAAGCTATCAAGGTCGAAGCACTCAACAAGTCTTTTGGCAAGGGTGATGCCTTTGTTGATGTCATCCATGATGCTTCATTTAGTATAAACAAAGGAGAGTTGGTAGCCCTCGTGGCACCAAGTGGCGCCGGAAAAACGACGCTGCTGATGATGCTTGGCTGTGTCGATGCACCAACTTCCGGTACTATCTGGTTGGGTGATGAGAAGGTCTATGACAACAAATGGCTCACCAAAGAGACCCGAAAGATCCGCCGTGAGAAGATCGGTTTTATTTTTCAGGCACACTACCTTATCCCTTTTTTGAACATTATTGACAACCTTACCCTTTTGCCACAGGCCAACAAAAGTGATGAGAAGCACTCAAAAGAGAAAGCCAGAGAGCTGTTGAAGTACTTTGATATTGCCGAAAAAGAGAAGGCGATGCCTTCTCAGCTCTCCGGCGGACAAAACCAGCGTGTTGCCATTGCAAGAGCGCTGATGAACGATCCGGAGATCATTTTGGCAGATGAACCGACAGCCGCACTCGACATGGAACGCTCCATCAATGTCGTCAAGATGCTCAAAAAGATCGCCTCGGAACAGGACGTCGCCATCATCATGGTCACCCACGACGAACGGATGCTCAAGTATTGTGACCGGGTGATGAAGATAGAGAATAAGGGAATTGTTTTTAAAGAGAATGAAGAGACATTGATATTATAAAGGGTGTCTCTAATATCAATGTGGTAAGAGAGAAAGTGTCTCTCTTACCAGAGATCTATTTGCTTTCGACCTTACGGGAGAAGTAAGGTTCAGGGTGGCCGCAGACCGGACACTTGGTCGGTGCTTTCTTACCGTAGTGGACATGGCCACACACTTCACAGATCCAGACCTCTTCGTTCTCACTGGCAAACTCATGACCTTCGCTCAGGCGCTCAAGCAACTCTCTGTACATCTTTTCGTGTTCGACTTCGACCTGGCCGATGTTCTTAAAGAGACGTGCCGCTTCTTTGTGGCCTTCTTCTTTGGCAATGGCCGCAAAGTCAGGGTACATAGTAAGGTTTTCGTAGCTCTCTCCGGCAATAGCATCTTTGAGGTTGGCAATGGTGTCACCCCAGGAGTTCTCATTCGCATTTTTCATGCGGTTATGAAGCGCGAGTTCGAGTTTGGCATGCTCTTTTTCGTTGTTCGCTGCACGCTGGAAATGGGCGGCGATGTCACGATAACCCTCTTTTTGCGCTACTTTCGCATAGTACTCATAACGGTTACGCGCCTGTGATTCGCCGGCAAAGGCTTTAAGCAGGTTTACTAAAGTCAAGTCGACTGTTATCATATCCATCGCCTGTCCGCAGCAGTGCAACTCACCGCCACCGACCTCTTGTACTTCGACTACATTACCACATATGGCACATTTGTAACTTTCATGCTTTTTCATCAGACGTTCCTTTTATGAATTTCAATAACTATAGCACAAGGTTGGTATATAACCCAACTTTTATGCTTTTAACAACACTTCTTCTTTGACCTGTGATTTGTTTTGATGCCCATAGATGATGATCGCTACAAAAACGCCACCTTGAATGACCCCAAGGATAACCTCTGAGCTTACAGCGATCATTGCAGAAAGTGTTTGGGGGATCCAGTCACCCGATCCCAGTGTTGTAAAGGTCACTGTTGATATATAAAAAGCCGTCACAAAACTGTGATCTTGTACAATCTTCAGGTTCTCGGGTGTGAACTGTGAGTTGAGATGAAACAGAGAAAACACATCGAACATATTATAAACGATTGCATAATAGGTAATGGTCAACACTGTTATTTCAAGATAAAGCAGCACAATATGCATCAGAGTAGCGTTGGTTGGGTGCTTGGTATGAGTAAAAATAAACAGTGCACTGTCTAAAAGAGCAAAACGGACGATCACAATATAGACAATATCAGTAATTAAAAACTCTTGTTTGTAAGACTCAAAAAAGTTGGATTGAAGAAGGTGTAACAGCCACTCACCTCCAATAGGAAGCAAGATAAGTGGTAGCAGTACAAACGCAATATGTACATTGTACATCAAACGCTTTTTGGGTTTAAGAAACTGGATCTTTTCAGAGGACATTAAAATAAAACTTTGCCAGTTAACTTTCGAAGGTATCGAAAGCTACTTTGGCATTGCCCATTACGGCACTGCCTTGGGCGTGTTTGATGATCTTGACCAAAAATGCCATTTCTTCTTTCGTGACGCCCATCTTTTTAAGCATACGAGTCTGCTCCATGGCGCACTCGTCACTGCCGATGGTAATCGAAACAGCAAGCGAGATCAGCATAGAAGTCTTGGGATCGAAAGGGTTGTTCTCATCTTGAACGCTGAACTTGCTGCTCATCGCCTGTTCAATAAGAAAACGAGGATCGATCGCCTTGGCACTGTTGAGTGACTGTGGCAGTGCACCCATCTTTTCTATCATCATTGCTTCTACTTGTTCCGGTGTTGGTTTTTGCATGTTTTTTCCTTGTAAAATAATTTTTGACGAAGTTCTCGACTTCATCTTCAAAACACTTTGCAAAAAAGTACTTTAAAGAAAAAGTATCTCTACCGGACAACAGCCCGGTAGAAAGCACTAGAGCTCTTCTTCGATCACATTGATGGGGTTGGTCTGCTTGTTGCCTTTGTCAAATATATAGGCATACATCGGTACATAGATAAGCGTCAACAGTGTTCCGATGAGCAGACCGCCGATGGCGACATCTGCCAATGGACTGAGACGCTCAAGTCCCACTGCCTGTTCAAGAGCGATCGGGATCATTCCTGCGATGGTACCGAAGGCGGTCATCATGACCGGACGGAAACGGACGCGGACCGACTCGATGGCACTCTCAAATGGTGTCTCTCCCTCTTCACGATACTTCTGGTAGAAGTCGATGAGCAGGACCGCATTTTTGATGATGATACCAAAGAGCAGCAGGATACCCAGCAGACTCGGCATACAGCTCGGCTTGCCAAAGAGCAGCATGCCCCAGGCCGCACCGATCATCGAGAGCGGCAGTACCACGATCATGATCAGCGCCATACGAACCGACTTGTAGATAGCCACAAGCGTCATCATCAGCAGCACGATACCCATACCGATCGCCTTGATCATACGCTTGAAGCTGTCGTTTATCTGCGCGATATCACCGCTCTGATCCATCTTGACATCTTCAAGATCAGCCTTTTGCAATGCTGCTACGGCATCGTCTGTGAGGTGGGTGACCGGACGCTTGGCACGGTAACCGTTGACATCGATACTATAAAGCATCTTGTCACGCTCTATCTTGGCAAAGGTCATGTGACGCTGCAGCGTTGCGATCTGAGAGAGTGGTATCTCCCCTTTAGGTGTCTTGATAGGCAGCAGTCTCAGTGTCTCGATGTTTTGTGAGAACTTGCCTTTGAGGTAGAGTCGTACAAACTGCGTATTCATACTCGCAAGGTTGGCATTGAGACCCACGACCTGCCCTTTGATCGGTAGCTGCATCGCGATCTGGTACGGGGTAATACCGTAGCTGAGCGCCTTGTTCTCGTCGATCTTGAGCTCGACCTCCATGAAGTCCTTGTCCCAACTGGTACTCACAGAGGTAAGACCATGAACATCTTTTATAGCGTCCGCGACTTTATGGGACTTGTCTGTAAGACCGTCGATGACTGGTGAGCTTAGACGGGTGTCGATGGTCGCTTTAATGCTCGAAAGTGCTGTCGCTCCAAAGTCAAAGACATCGTTACGCTTGACGCCTTCGATATGAGAAAGCTTTTCACGGACTTTGTCCTCGAGCTGCCAAATCGATGCTTCTCTGTCGAAACGGTTGATACCGATGATGGTGATGGTCGCTTCAGCCGGCAGATTTCCGCTGCCCAGACTCAACACACCTGGTTCTGTACCAAAGGCGACCGAACTTTTCTCTACCCACGGCTGTTTATGCAGCCAGGTCAGGAAAGGTTTAAGTTTACGGGTACCGCTCTCTACTGTTTCGTTCGAGCTGAAGGCGACCTGTGCCTTGATGATACCGGTGTCCATCGGCGGCATCGCATCTTTACCGATAGTCGGCATGATGTTTTTGACACTGACGATAAGCAGCATCACCACACCTGCAGTAAGCATCATACGGCGCAGTGCCCACCACTTACCGTTGGAGAACTTGATGACGCCGACATACGGTTCGACCAGACGGCCGATGGTGTTGTCATACACTTTGTCGAAGAACTTCTCCACACTGTTCTTGTCCGAACCGTTGCGGTAGAGATACTCAAGCAGCTTCGGAATAAAGGTGATGGAGAGAAAGAACGAGACCAACAGTGCGATGATCAATGTGAAGATCAGCGGCTTGAAGATCTTTTCGGGAAAACCGCCGATATACATCAGCGGAAAGACGATCGCGATCGTCGCGATAGTACCGGCCCAGATTGGTGCGATGACCTCTTTGGTTCCCACCTGGATCGCTGTTTGCAGGTCTTCACCCAGCTCTTTAAGGTGGCGTTCGATGTTCTCGAGTACCACGACAGCGTTGTCGGTGAGCATCCCCAGTGCCAGGATGATGGCTGTGTAGATGACGATGTTAAGCCCGCCGCCTGTCAGCCAGATAAAGGCCATGGTCGTGAAAAAGACCAATGGGATCGTAATACCTGCCGCGATGATCGCTCTAAAGTTACCCAAAAAGATCATGATGACGATCAGCGTATAGATGACCGCATCACGCAGAGCCTCGAGCATGTTGTCGTTGGCCTGTTCTATGAGGTCACGCTGGGTATCACTGATCTGAAACTTGATGTTGGGGTACTGTGCTTCGAGCTCTTTCATCTGTGCTCGTGTCGCTTTAGAAACATCAAGAACACTACCGCCCGGTGCACGCTGTACGGCAAGGGCGATCGCTTCTTCACCGTTACCGAGATAACCGCTTGTACGTTTTTTGTAGCTCCACTTCACATCAGCAACATCACCAAGATGGACATTTGGCATGACCGGCAGCTGTTTGAGCTTTTGGATGTTGTCTTTTTCGCCATAGAAAGTGACCGTATAGAAGTCATTATCACCTTTGATGAAACCTATCGGAATATCACGGTTCAAGACCTTAATTGCCTTGACGATCTTGTCAAAATCAATGCCATAGCGTTTGGCTTTAAACGGATCGATCTCAATGTTGATCGCACTCTGGTAACCACCAAAGACCTCTACATTACCGATGGATTTGTTACTCAAAAGTGCCGGTTTGATGAAACTGTCGGCGATCTTTCTGATGTCGGCAAGATTGATAGAACTGTTCTTGGGGCTCAAAGCGATAACATCGACCGGCAAAGTGAAGTCACCCGCTGTATAGACCGCAGGGTTCAATCCTGCAGGCAGTTTGGCCTTGGCGATACTCAGTGCATTGGCTACATCCACGGCAGCGGCGTTGAGTCCTTTTTCATACTCAAACTCCGCTTTTACGATGGAGTAGTTGGCCACATTGACACTGCTGACATCGGTGACGAGACCGAGTCGTGAGATCTCCTGCTCGATGGGCTTGGAGACCGTCGAAGCGGCGACCTGTGCTGTTGCTCCCGGAACTTGAGTGATGACGATGACCTGCGGTGGGTTGGCATCGGGAAAAAGGTTCTTCGGCAGGGTCACCAGTGCGATGAGTCCCATGATGAAGAAAGCTGCGATGATGGAGTAGAGTAGATACGGACGTTTATAAAAATAGTCAAACATCGCTTACTCCTCTGTTTTAAGCGGATAGCCGCTGGTTAACTTAAGCAGGATGTCGGGTTTGGCGACCACGATCTCTTTGCCTTCGACACTGTCACTGACGACAACACCCTGTTCTGCACTCTCAATGATCTGTACCTCTTGAGCTGTTGCACCATTTCCTTCTGCAGTGACCTCAAGTACATAACTCTTTCCATCGCGGTTCAAGATGGCATCGAACGGCAGTAGAAAACCTTTGTCATCATAAGTCACGACATCGACTTCCACGCGGTCTCCGGAAGTTAGATGCATACCATCGATATAGACCTTGTACTCGGTAAGGCCGTTGAACGTACTGCCCAGCGCGACTGCTTTTTTATAGGTGTGGCCGTTAAAACGTACTCCTTTGACAGGAACATCATTAGGCAGACGCAGCATCAAATAAAAGCCCTGGTTCGAGCTGATCTTGACCAGCGGTTTGCCCGGCATACTCATAGCACCCTTGCTCGCCATACTTTTGGTGATGACACCATCGACAGGTGAGAGGATGTTCGCATAGGAGAGGTTGTTACGCAGCTGTACCTCTTTTTCCTTGAGCCCTGTCAGTTTCGCCTCGAGTGAGGCGATCATAGAACTCTCTTTTTGGGACTGCTCTATGGATGCACCCTTGACCTTTAAAAGGTCCAGTGTACGCTGGTGGGTGGCTTTGAGGTTGTCAAGGTTGAGCTGGGCTGCTTTACTCTGGCTCTTGATATTGGCAAGGTTGCTCTTGATCGTCGTCGTGTCCAGTTTGGCGATCAATGTCCCTTTTTTGACATGTGTACCACTCTTTTTAATAGAGAGGATACGTGCGGCGACACGTGATGAGAGTGTCACATCTTTGTCATTGGCGACGATAGCCAGGTAAGGCAGAGACAGCATGACCTCAGAGACCTGTGGGCGCATCTCTTTGACGACGACAGGGTAGATCTTCGCCTGTGGTGCTGCTGCATCTTTTGCCTTGGCATTTTTGACCGCTTTGACACCGGCAACTCCGAGTGCCGCGACTACTGCGACTGAAATCGTTATTTTTATATACTTGTTCATTTGACCATCTCCTCTATATTGTTTGCATAAATTACGGCGAGCTGCATCAGCGTCTGCCATTTTTGGGCTTTGCTCTGGTAGAGCTTGACTTTGGCATCGACCACATCATCCTCATAACGCAAGTACTCTTCTGTCGAGAGTCTGCCGCTGGCATAGTTGACCTTGGCGATCTCGAGCAGTTTTTGTTTGTTGTTGATACTCTTTTGCGAAAGCGCGATGGAGTTCTCCAAAAGTGGCAGCGAGTGCTGCAACATGTTTGCTTTTGCTGTCAGTTCGTCACGCATCTTTTCAAGTTCGATCTCGTCAGAACGCACTTCAAGACCAGATTTTTCAACCGCATCATACTGATCCATCGCGAGTAATGGGATGTTGAGAAAGAGTCCGATCTTGCCATACTGCTCATTGACCTGATCGTCATTATTGTAGGCGTTTGCGAAGGAGAAATTGTAGTTTCCATGTGCGATAAGAGAAGGATAGAGCTTCTCTTTTTCAGCACGAATGCCCAGCTTGGTCGCTTTGATCTTCTCTTCGAGCGGCTTCAATGAAGCCAGTTCACCGCTTTGTACCTCGGCTGACTCTTCCATTGGGATCGGCGCATCGAGTGTGATCCCGGTGATCGCCTCGACGTTGCTGATGATCTGACGTTTTTTAAGGGCGATGCTGTTCTTGGAGATGGCGATCTGGTTAAGACCGTCTTCTATCTTGTAGAGTGCCGATTCCGGTGCCCGTCCGCTGTCGACCTTGATCTGCAGGGTCTTTTGTGTCTCGAGCAGTGATTTCTCTTTCATCTCTAAAGAACGTTGCAGTTCATTCAAGTAAGTCAGGTTGGCGTTGGATCCGACAATCAGGGCCTCATTTTTAAGCAAATTGATCTGCTTTTTGGCCTTGGCACTTTTTTGCATCGCTTCGGCTTTGTCTGCCATGGTGTAGATAGACTTTACAAAGATCGGCATGGAGAAGTTGGCACCGGCACGAAAGATGTCGGTACTGAAAGGCTGACCTACCGACTGGTCTTTGACCATAGCAAGCAGATCATTAGGTGCTACAGGTAGCATTCCAGTCGGGTCGGTATAGTGATCATAGGTACCATAAAGATTGATCTTTGGATAGAGCTTCGATGTGGCCTGAGAGTTGGCAACGGCCGCTTTTTGTACCGCGATATCATCTGCTCTGGTCTGCGAATGCGATTTGAGCGCGGTGAACAGTTCCGGCAGGGTATGCGCGCTCAAAACGTATGGAACACTAAGCGCAAGTAGTAGACGTTTCATTTTTAACCTCCAGCATGAGTTTGGTTTTTGTAAAGATATAGTCGGCGATCTCTTCCATAGAACAGTCGCTGCAGGTGTCGAGTTCCTCTTGCAACTGTGCGGCTTTTAGACGCAGTGGTTTAGTTGTAATCATCAGGTTCATCGTCCCTACGATCATGAAGTAGATGATCATGGGTTGGGCATTTTGGAAGATGCCCTGTTTTTGACCCGCAGTAAGAATCTCACTTAAAAGTGTAAAAAGCTGTCGCATACTCGAGAACATCATCTCGGGAAGATGTGTACCGCTGTTGCTGAGTTCACGTAGTAACAGTGACGGAAGGTAGGGATTTTGCTCACAATAACTTGCATAGGTTCGTATAAACGCTTCCAAATCGGCCAATGGCGACACGCAGCACTTCTCGGATGTGATCACCTCGGTATGTATGGCAGAAAGTGCTTCACTCATCACTGCTTCATAGAGTCCTGCTTTGTTTTTATAGTAGTAAAAGATCATCGCTTTGTTGACACCACAGGCAGTAGCGATATCATCTGCTGTGGTTGCGTCATATCCGTTTTGTGAAAAGAGGATCATCGCATTTTTAATGATCTTTGCCTTTGTTGCTTCGGCATCACGTTTTTGTTTTGGCATAAAAACTCCTAATTAACTAACTGGTGAGTTAATTATAGAGCTAATGAAATAAAAATTTACTTAGAGCTAATGATTATAAAGACAAAATAAAGTCTAGGAATGTTGCGTACAATCGTTACATATAATAAAAAATTATGATGTAGGGACAATCTTTATGTATTTATTAATGTCATAGATATTAAAATGGCATAAACTTATAGTATTGCGAGAACTTCTACTGTGTCAAAACTTCCTAACAACATCCAAGCCAAAAAAGAGGCAGACAAAGCCTTGTTTCACCAATTTACTGCCGAGCTCCGTCAAAAAGGGCTTTTAGACAAGACTCCGATTAGAGGGAGTGTAGAGATGGCCTTAGAGCTTGCAGGGTATGCATTGCTCTTTACCTATATGAGTCAGATCCCAGCTTTTGCAGTGGGGTTGATTCTGGTTCTTTTGATGGTACGGTCTACTTACATTGTTCATGATCTACTGCACAAGCAGTACTTCTCTCGTAAGACGAGTAACCGTCTGGGGCTTATTTTTGGAAATCTATTGATCGGGCTTTCAGGAAAATGGTGGGACAGAGAGCATAATGTACTTCATCATACCTACACCAATGCGGCAGAAAAAGATGCAGATGTGCAAGGTTTTGGTGGAGCGATCATCGGAAAACATGACTCTGTAAAGTTTATCCACAGATATCAACATATCTTTTTCTTTTTATTCCTGCCTGCTATTTATGTCAGTTTTGTAATACAGTCGTATACTTTTGTCTTTCAGAAAAAGAACTGGACAGAACTCCTGTTTTTGCTGCTGCATCTTGTGATCCCGGTAAGTGTGCTCTCTATACTTGGTGGTGTAGATGGTGGTATTGCCTTGGCTATAGCATACTTTGGGTATGGATTGGCCCTTGCTTTGGTGACCATCACCAATCATATTGGTCTGCCTATCCATTTTGGTGATGACTATAAACAGTACAGCTGGATGGACCTGCAGACAAGAGGAAGCCGAAACATCAATGGTGGACTTTTTATCCATTATCTCTATGGTGGACTCAATACACAGATAGAACATCATGTCTTCCCACATGCTTCACGTTTTCAACTGCTTAAGATCGCTAAGCATACAGAGCAGTTTTGTAAAGAGCATGAGTTTATTTACTATTCTACGTCACCTTTTCAAGCTTATAAAGAGATCTATCATTATTTTAAAAAGCTTCGTCTACGCAGTTAAAGCTACTTCTAGTTGGTCCCTTCGAGCAGCCTTTACTCGGTAGAGTGTATCATCGACTTTTTTATCAACATCACCACATGTTACCACTAAGAGTAGATAGACTACAAACCAACATAAGAGTAGTAACTCTATTTTGGAAGGTGAAAGCTTTACGGATGGTTAAAATAGAGCAAAGTGCAATAGTGCCAAAGTCCTTACTCCATTAGAGATTAAAACTTGTAGCTGGCATTGACGTAGTAGTAACGTCCCGGCTCATTCATCAGCATGACATCACCACCGCCGCTGAGCAGGGTCAGGTCTTTGTAGGTGTTGGAGAGGGCATAGGTCTTGTCAAAGACATTGTCCACACCGGCTGCAAGACCAAAACCGTAA
This sequence comes from Helicobacteraceae bacterium, assembly GCA_027081565.1. GTDB lineage: Bacteria > Campylobacterota > Campylobacteria > Campylobacterales > Sulfurimonadaceae > Sulfonitrofixus. The sequence goes on along the minus strand of JALWKG010000304.1, from coordinate 403 downwards.
GGGAACTTGTGATCGATCTTAAGGTTCATAATACCCCATGACGCAAGTTCCTGCTCACCATTGTCTGCATCGAAGTTCTTCCAGGTATCAGCACCTACAAAAGCTAGAGTGGCTACACTCTCCTGATAATAGACATAGCTGAGTGAGACATTTCCTTTGAGTGGCGGTATCTCAGCCAGGTCTGTGTCTGTCTGCCCTGTCGTCAAAGTCTCTTTTTTACCGCGTTGGTAGGCCACCCCAAAGTCACTGTATAGGGTGTCTGAAAAGTAGTAGCTCCCGGTGATGTCCAGACCATAGATAGTGGCGTCGATGTTTTCAAAAGCATTGACTGCCGCACCCATTCCATTGACATTGGAAGCGTTGTAATAGATATAGTCTTTTAACATACTGTAAAAGATCTTTG
>JALWKG010000303.1 GCA_027081565.1 Helicobacteraceae bacterium | reverse complement strand
TAGTGATGTTTTTTGGGAGTGCTCTGCTGAGTTGGTTTTGAAGTTTGTCGATGTCTCTCCAAAAAGAGGGGAGGTCTACATGGAGGACTTGACGTGAGGCGTGGACACCTCTGTCTGTTCGTCCTGACGCTTGGACTTTAGAAGGTATTTGTAAAAGAGTCAGGGCCTTTTCTACTTGGCCGTTAATGGTTTGGTCAGTCTCTTTTTGAACCTGAGAACCGAAGTAGTTAGCCCCGTTGTAAGCGATGGTTATTTTGACACGCATTAGAACCTGCTGACAATTTTACGACGGTAGTAGGGGTAGCTAAGCCCTAACCAGCTGAAGATGACAACAGGAATGGTGTAGTAACCAAGACTGCCCACCAGACCAATACTTGTACCATAGTAAAAGACGATGGAAGCGAACAAAAAGAGGTAAATGTAGGCTTTTTGGTGGCGTACATGGGCAACACCGATAGCAAGGACCATAAAGAGGCTCAGCAGTGGAAAGAGCGAAAGCAGCAGGTCTGAGATGAATTTTTTGGTATGGATCTTTTGTAGACCAGGTTCATTGTTAAACCAGTAGTCATAGGCATTAAGATATTTTCGTTGGTCAGTAGTCATGATGTTGTTGATAAAAAGGGTCTCAAAACGCATCTGTGTCAAAGTGTCTGCTGTGTAACTGTATCCTTTTCCCGTCTCCAGTTCCAGACGCAGTACTCCCCCTGTGTTGTCAACAGTCGCTTTTTCGGCTCCGATGACGATCTCCTCTTTTTTATCTTTGTGAAAGAGGACGACATCACCAAAAGTGTTGTCTTTGTTGTCTTTACCAATATAAAGAAGCCATGAACCAAAGTTGTGACCAAACTCAGAGGCGCTCAGGTTGAACTTGGCCTCACTCTTTTTATGTTTCATAAAGTTTATGGAGAGGGTCTTGGCATGTGGAAAGAGAAAAAAGAAGTTAAACATCAGAAGCAGGGTGAGGGTGAGAGCAGGGACTAAAAGTACTTTGATGAGATAACTAGGCTTGATCCCAAGTGAAAATACAATGACCATTTCGTTGTCAGTAGAGAGACGAAACAGTGCCAAAGCTGCTGCGATAAAAAAAGTGATGGGCAGGGTGTAGAAAAAGAGCTCAGGCAGTACAAAAGAGTAGAGTTTGAACATCTCAAAAAATGTGAGCTGTATGTAGGCTGTATAGGCTGCCAGTTTAATCATGAATATAATGGAAGCGATAGCAAAAAGAGGTAGGAACATCGAAAAGAACGAGACCGTAAAGTTCGACATAATGTACCGTCGTAGTTTATGCATAAAGTACTTTCAAGTAAGCTAGTATAGGGGTCTCAAACATAAATACGATGTAAGTTGCCATAGCTAAAAAAGGGATAAATGGCAGGCGTTGACTCTCTTCATCTTTACCTCGGACAAGCAACATAGCCGGTAGTGCCAAAAGAGCTGACAAAAAGACAGCGACCAGTGCCAGTTGGACTCCTAAAAGGGCACCCATGGTGGCAGCGACCATGATGTCACCCTCTCCCATCGCCTCGAAGTAGAGGGGCATAGGGTTGTAGTTACGGACCCATGATGGTTTTTTGTCAGGTTTGACAAATGCCTTTGTCCTTGCGTAGAGATAGTAAGAGAGATAAAAACGAAGCAGAGTAAAGCCTCCGGCCAAAAGCAGCGCATTAGTACCGTTGATCATCAACATCTGTACATCACTAAAACTAAAGATAGCAAGGGTCAGTGCCAAGAGGTTGAGACTGTCAGGTACCATCTTGTAATAAAAGTCGATCATTGAGAGGGTAAGCAGTGTGAGAAAAACAGCAGCAACGCCTACAGCAGCCAGGTTTGGCTCAAGTTTCATAAAGACACTCATCACTAAGAGTCCACTTAAAAGTTCGATGATAGGATACTGTACAGAGATCTTCTCTCCACAAAAAGCACACTTGCCACGCAGAAAAAGCCAAGAGAAGATAGGGATGTTGTGATAGGCCTTAAGCGGTGTATGACAACTCTGGCAGTGAGAGGCAGGAAAAGCGACACTCTCACCACGGGGCAGACGGTAGATGACCACGTTTAAAAATGAGCCTATGACAGCTCCAAATACAAAAGCAATAAGTGCTATCATGATTTTAATCCTCCAAATCGGCGTTCTATAGTAGTAAACTGTTTGATGATACGCTCCAACTCCCCTGTGCTAAAGTCAGGCCAGAGTGTCTCTATGAAAAAGAGCTCTGCATATGCTGCTTGCCATAACATATAGTTAGAGAGTCGGTGATCACCTCCCGTACGTACAAGCAGATCTACAGGAAGTGAGCAGTCAAGTGCTTGGTTGAGGCTCTCTTCAGTCACCTCTTTTTCCCCATTTATGAGGCTGTTAACGGCACGTACGATCTCATTTTTGGCCCCATAGTTCAAGGCCAGGTTCTGGACAAGACCATCATTGTGTTTGGTCTTCTCTTCCACAAGCTCTATCGTTGTCAAAAGTGGTCGAGAGAAGCTCGAAAGATCACCAATAGGCTTGAAACGGATGTTGTTCTTCATATATGTCTCGAGCTCGTTTTTAAGATAACGCTCCAGAAGCTTCATCAAAAACTCGACTTCAAGTTTGGGACGTTTCCAGTTTTCGGTACTGAAGGCATAGAGGGTCAACTGTTCTATGTCAGGATGCTCAGAACAAAAAGTGGTGATCTTACGAACAACCTCTGCACCTGCCTCGTGACCTTTTAACCTTTTTTGACCTTTTTGCTCTGCCCATCGGCCATTACCGTCCATGATCACGGCAATATGTGAGGCTCTGT
>JALWKG010000302.1 GCA_027081565.1 Helicobacteraceae bacterium | reverse complement strand
TAATAGATGACGCCGTCTCGTCATGTTCTGCTTGAGAAAGCAGGTCTATAGCCAAGTGGTTTGGGTTGGCGCTATCATCTGCCAAGACACCGATCTCACTAGGACCTGCGATCATGTCGATGTTGACTTCACCAAAGACCATCTTTTTAGCTGTCGCCACAAAAATATTACCCGGTCCAGTGATGACATCTACTTTAGGAATGGTCTCTGTACCGTACGCCATAGCCGCGATCGCAGAAGCACCACCAACCTTGTAGACTTCACTCACACCACAGAGGTGACAAGCGGCCAGAAGAAGTGCGTTTGGCTCGTTGTCCGGTGTCGGTGTACAGACCACGATCTGCTCAACACCCGCTACCTGTGCCGGGATAACATTCATAAGCAGTGACGAAGGATACGCCGCTTTTCCACCGGGAATATAGAGACCTGCACTGTCAACTGCTGTCACTTTTTGACCCAGTATCGTACCATTGGCTTCAGTATCAAACCACGATTTTGGCAGTTGCTTTTCGTGGTACACTTTAATACGCTCATAAGCAAGGTGGAGCGATGCTTTTAGCGTAGACTCTAGTTCATCATACGCTTTTTTCATATCTTCAGTATCGATCTTAAGATCACTGTCACTTTCTGGTGTCCAGTTGTCAAACTTGGATATGTGGCCTTTTAACGCACTGTTTTTGTCACTTTTGATCTCGTTGATGATCCCACCAACAATACCTGAAACATGTTCGATATCCATCTTACCACGTCCAAGAAGTTCTTGAAAAAGGGTGTCAAAGTCTGATGCTGTTGTCTTAGTAAAAATCATTATATTCTCGTTTGAGGCAAATCGCTTGCCTTTTATTTGTCGCAATTATAGCAAAAAACCATTTGTCATAGATTTGTGTAGCCACGCTCACAGAGATAATGTTGACAATTGACTATAATGGCTTTATGAAAACATTACTTTTAATCTTAATAACAACCTATCTGACAGCCAGTGACGTACAGCTGGAAGTTCTGGGTTCCGGCGGTCCGGAGATCGACGGAAGGGCCAGTGCCTCTTATATATTGTGGATCGATGGTCACGCCAAAGCACTCATCGACACCGGCAGCGGCTCCATGTTACGTTTTGAAGAGAGTGGTGCCAAACTCCAAGACCTTGAACTCATCGCCCTCACCCATCTGCACATCGACCATGCTGTTGATCTTCCCTCTTATGTCAAAGCAGGTTACTTTACACAACGAAGCGCCAGACTTCCGATCATAGGGCCTGTTGGTAATAAAAGCTTTCCAAGTACCACGAAGTATCTCAAACTGCTCTTTGGTGAGAGAGGAGCCTACCGTTATATGTCTGATGTCCTTACCCTACAGAGTGACTCTTTTCAGATCGTACCAGAGTCTATTAATGCCCCGAAGATCACCACACGCCATTTTAAAAGTTTTACACTGAGCATGATCAACGTCAACCACGGCATCGTCCCTGCTCTTGCCTTTAGGTTTGATGTAGGGGACAAAAGTGTTCTCATCTCGGGAGACACCAGCGATGTCAATGGACAACTGGAGAAGTTGGCTCAAGATGCAGACCTTTTTATCGCCCACCACGCCATCGCTGAGATACATGGAACTTACGCTAACAACCTCCACATGACACCAGGTATCATCACTGAGGTTGCCTCTAAAGGTCATGTTAAAAAGGTAGTACTTGCACACCGTATGAAACGCACCTTAGGACGAGAAGAGGAGAGTTTAAAGATCATCAAAAAGAAGTTTCATGGTGAGGTTCTCTTTGCTGAAGAGCATATGAAGATAGAAGTAAACTAAGAGTTAGTATAATTTGTTTATGAAGAGCCTTGTTTTTTATATACAGATGTTACTCCGTCCTTCACAAAGATGAAGAAAGTTCTATCTGTTTGTAAATGTTTTTAAAGGTAGCCTCAAATCTTAAACTATAGTGAGACCCAATGCCAAGTTATCCCCACTTTCCAGAAAACTGTACCTCTCTGCTCTGTAAGTATTTAACACCTACCATTTTTGAAAAACTTAGAAACCGAAAAACACCTTCTGGTTTTACACTGATGCAGGCTATTAACTCAGGCGTTCAGAACCCTGAGAGTGCTATTGGTGTCTATGCTGGTGACGAGGCCTCTTATGAGGTCTTTTCACCACTTTTCAACCCTATTATCCAAGAGTACCACGGGTTTGGACATGAAGACCGCCACCAAAGTGATATGGACAGTACAAAACTGAAAGCTACAGACCTTGACCCTGAAAACAAGTACATCATCTCTACACGTATCAGAGTAGGACGTAACCTTAACGCACTTCCTTTAGGCCCCGGCATCTCTAAAGAGCAGCGACTGCATGTAGAAGATGAGGTCTCTTCTGCTCTGTTGTCACTGCAAGGCACACTGCAAGGCAATTATTTTCCATTAGAGGGGATGAGTGACAGTGTTCAAAAGCAACTTATAGAAGACCATTTCCTTTTTAAAGCAGGAGACCGCTTTTTAGAAGCAGCAGGACTCAACCGTGACTGGCCAAGTGGACGGGGAATTTTTCATAACAGAGAAAAAACCTTTTTAGTCTGGGTGAACGAAGAGGATCAATTACGTATCATCTCTATGCAACAAGGTGGCAACATCAAAGCAGTGTTTGAGAGACTGGTCAGTGCCATAGGAACCATAGAGAAACAACTCACCTTTATGCACTCCGAGCATCTTGGTTACATCACCTCATGTCCTACCAACCTCGGAACAGCTATGCGCGCGAGTGTTCACATCAAACTGCCAAAACTCTCACAA
>JALWKG010000301.1 GCA_027081565.1 Helicobacteraceae bacterium | reverse complement strand
GGCAAACAATGAAACAGGTATGATCTTCCCTATTCAAGAGATCGGTGAGATCTGTAAAGAGAAGGGTGTTCTTTTCCACTCAGATGGCGTTCAGGCAGTGGGCAAGATCCCTGTTGACGTTCAAGCGGTACATGTAGACTTTATGTCTATGAGTGCACACAAGTTCCACGGTCCTAAAGGTATCGGTGCACTTTATATCAAGAACTCTCAAGAGCTCTCTCCACTACTTCATGGTGGTGAGCACATGGGTGGCCGTCGTTCAGGAACACTGAATGTACCATTTATCGTTGGTATGGGCAAGGCTATGGAGTTGGCAACAACTGACATCGAAGCTAAGATGGCAAAGATCACAGCACAACGTGACCGTCTTGAAGATGCTCTTTTAGAAGCAATTCCAGAGACGATGACCGTTGGTGATCGTTCAGGTCGTACACCAAATACTATTCTTATCTCTATTCGTGGGGTTGAGGGTGAAGGTATGCTTTGGGACCTTAATAATGGTCAGATCGGTGCTTCTACCGGTTCAGCGTGTGCTTCTGAAGATCTTGAAGCAAACACAGTTATGTTAGCTATTGGTGCTGATAATGAGCTTGCACATACAGGTATCCGTCTAAGTCTCAGCCGTTTTACAACGGATGAAGAGGTAGACTATGTTATTAACCACTTTAAAGATGCTGTATCTCGTCTTCGTGCGATCTCAAGCTCTTATGCAAAAGTACAGCCAACACCAGGTGGCGAAGTCCAAGAGTGTGAGTTACATCACCACTAGGACTACTTGTTAAACCCAGAAGGAACAAAAGCTCCTTCTCTTTAGCCGCTGGCGCTAAAGCTTGACTCTAGTAAGAGTCAGAATTAAATTGAAAATATAAAGGATTTAAGATGGCAAAAAATGACATTTTAGGCGACTCTTTATGGGACGCATACTCTAACAAAGTAACAACATTGATGAACAACCCACAGCACCAAGGTGAGATCACTGAAGAGGAAGCTGCAGCACATGGTAATAAGTTGATCGTTGCAGACTTCGGTGCTGAGTCTTGTGGTGACGCGGTACGTTTATACTGGGAGATCGATCCTAAGACAGACAAGATCGTCAACTCTAAGTTCAAGAGTTTTGGTTGTGGTACAGCGATCGCTTCTTCTGACGTTATGACAGAGCTTTGTATTGGCAAGACGGTACAAGAAGCCGTTAAGATCACTAACATTGATGTTGAAATGGCACTGCGTGACACGCCAGATGTTCCTGCTGTTCCACCTCAGAAGATGCACTGTTCAGTAATGGCATATGACGTTATTAAAAAAGCAGCAGGCCTTTACATGGGTGTTGATGCAGAGTCTTTTGAAGAAGAGATCATCGTATGTGAATGTGCGCGTGTCAGCCTTGGAACACTTCAAGAAGTGATCCGTCTTAATGACCTTACTACAATTGAGCAGATTACAGACTATACAAAAGCCGGTGGTTTCTGTAAGTCTTGTATTAAGCCTGGTGGTCACGAAGCGCGTGAGTACTATTTAGTAGACATCCTTGCTGACACACGCAAGCAGATGGACGAAGAGAAGATGGCCGCAGCAGCTGACGCTGGTTCTGCAGGTAACTTCGAAGGTATGACACTGGTTCAGCAGATCAAAGCGATCGATGCTGTGATCGATGAGAGTGTTCGCCAGTTCCTGGTAATGGATGGTGGTGATATGGAAGTTATTGACATTAAAAACTCTGATGAATATATTGATGTTTATATTCGCTATTTAGGTGCTTGTAATGGATGTGCTTCATCTTCTACAGGGACATTGTATGCGATTGAGTCAACGCTAAAAGAGAAGTTGTCATCAAAAATCCGCGTTCTCCCTATCTAAAAAGTTACAGTTGCGGCGCGATTTGCACCGGGGTTCACCTCTCAACGTACCGATGTACGCCTTCGGGTTCACGCCCGGCACAACTCACACCCCATCTGCAACTTTTTCCTGTTTAATAACTTATTGCGATGAGCTTCGCCATCTTTCACTATTCACTATAACTCTCTGCTCTTAATTCGTGGACACGGCTCTTACTCTTTGACTTTGTCATCATACATAACACGTTACTCATAGCCCATATATTAAAATTTTTTTGTATTTAAGTATTTTGTTTATTTCTTTGTGGTTATAATAGTTTAAAAGCAGATGTGTGGCTGGTTTGTCACTGTTTTGCTTATCTTAGCGACTGAAGGATTCCCTTGAGTGAAGCACAAAACTGTTATCTCCTAGACACCTCCGTTATCTTGGACGATCCTATCAACATCCTGCGTATCTCTGAGAACAATGAAAACGTAGTCGCCATTACAGACATCGTTCTGGCAGAACTTAACAACAAAAAAGATGACATGCGCTCTGATGCCGGCTTTCGTGCGCGTGAGTTTTTCAGGCTTTCTGACAACGACCAGAGTGGCACAATAGCTTATGAAGATCTACCTGAATGCCTAAAGTGCAGTGCCAAAAAAGAGATCTGTGATAATGACCTTTACTACCGTTTGGTACTCCCTTTTGAGCCTTCCATCTTAGGACATCATGATGATGACCATGAGATTCCTCTCTATATCGTCTACCGCAGTTCCTATCACATTACGCGCTCTTATAGTGAGGCAAAAGGGTTGAATGATGCCAAAATAGGTGAGATCGCTAAGGATTATGGTCTGAAGCTTCTGACTAATGATATCTCTTTTAAAATTGCAGCGGAAGTGCAGGGGATACCAACAGAGAGCATTAGAAACTCTCGTGTGGAAAATGCTGATGCTATTGAGTTTGCACACAGTTACTATTACGAAGATGAACCGG
>JALWKG010000300.1 GCA_027081565.1 Helicobacteraceae bacterium | reverse complement strand
AAAAAGTCGGCGCTCCCCCTTGGCAAAGATGTTGGCATGTTGTCTGTCAGAGAAAAGATCTTCATTTTAGTCCTAGTATTTGGCAGTCAGACCGATGTAGTAACTGCGCTCTGCTGTCGCGTAGCCATCAACAGTTTGGTAGTATTCGTCTGTAATATTGTCGATTTTACCATAAATACCAACGTACTCATTGAAGTTGTAGTTGGCTACAAAATTAGCGACTACGTATTTACCTGTTTGAGCACCTTGTCTATCTGCACGATTAAAACGCTCTCCTATGTATTGTCCATTAAGTCCAAGGTCCAGACCCTCAGTGACATAGTAGACTATAGAAGCATCTACTTGATGTTTAGGACGTCTTGCAAGTTCTTTTCCTTGGTCATTTTCAGTTGAGATGTAAGTATAGTTGGCACTTAATCCTAAGAGATCAAAAAAGTAGTCTTTATATCCAAGTTCTGCACCTTTGATCTTTGACTTTCCATCAATATTTGTAAAGCGATATGTTGCAAAGTCGTAACTGATCTCATCTGTAATAGTGTTATAAAAAGCAGTAACCCAAATCATATCTGTTCCAAGTGTGATATCTGTTGTAACTGTTTTTTGAGGTGTGAGTGTTGCTGTTCCCCAGTAGGCATTAAAGAGCTGGTCGAGTGTTGGTACGTTGTATCCATTACCTGCATTGGCACTAATGTATAACTCTTTATATAGATACTGTTTGACACCGATTTTTCCGGTAGTAGCGTTGTCAAACTTGCTGTAGTTGTCATAACGCAGTGATTCTGTGACAATGGTAGAGAGATCATCAAAGAGGTTGAACTTGTTATAATTAGTAGCAAAAACTGACTTAGCATTGAAGTCTTCATTGAGGTCTGCACCGCCATCTTTGTTGATCTTAAACTTCTGATAAGATCCGCCAAGAAGAACAAAACTGTCATCAGCATAGGTGATCTTATCGTTGATCTTTGCCTCATCTACATAACCTGTATAACCACCATACTGATCTTGGTTGAATGTGGATTTGTTATAAACGATCTTAGCATCATTGATATTATCGGTATGCTGGTATGAAAGTGAATAGAAACGATTTTTCAGGTTGTTGAAATAGTTTGATAGACCATAACCAAAAGGGTCATCAACATTTTCTGCGTCTACACCTGCTCCCGCATCATACTCAATATAGCTGTTTATAGTCTCAACAGAAGCTTCAATACGATCGCCTTCTGTAATATTCCATCCTAGTTTTGCATTAAAAGATTTGTTAGTGTAGGCATCTGTTTCCCATCCCAGGTCGGAACCTCTTTTTCCAAAATCAGGAGAGGTACTGGTCGGTTCTGCTGCAGAAAATCCTTCCATGTCAAAATAAGAACCACCCATTAAAATATCAAAGTTTTCTGTTGCATATGATGCTTGCAGTGATGCTATTTTAGTGTCAAATGAACCGTACTCGATGTTGGCCACACCATGCAGACCCTCTTTTGCTCGACTGGTGATGACGTTGATAACACCGGCACTGGCATCAGCACCCCAGACACCTGACTGTGCCCCTTTAATGATCTCTATCTGTTCAACATTAGAGAGCATGATCTGTGAGTATTGTGCAGCACCATTTGAACCGGTGACATTGTTGTAGCGTACACCATCGATCAGGACTAACATCTGGTTGGTATTCATACCACGAACGAACATAGAAGTTGTCTTGCCGGGACCACCATTTTGTGTCATGGCGATGTTGCCCAGTTTGTTCAGCGCTTCAGCCAGGGTGTTTATACGTGACTCTTGAAGTGCCTCTTTAGTGATGATTGTAACACTGTCAGGAACATCTTTTTTATTTAAGGTTGTATCCTGGCTTGAGGTAACGTTGATGTTCTCGAGTGTATAAGCATTAGCACCATAAAGTGTTGTAGAAAGTGTCGCAATTGCGGCGAGTGATAGTAGTGTTGTTTTCATTTATATTCCTAAAATTTGTATTGGTAGATGAGGTAAAGCGGATGTTAGCGGGGGTGAAGTGACAGAGTTGGCGTAAAGATAAGGTTTTACAGAGTGTTTGGCTTTTGAGTTTTGTAAGATGAGGTTACGGGTGACACGGTGGTAGTAGCAGTTACAATGGCCTGCATGTGTAGGCAGAGTAAAGGTAGAACTGCAGAGTAACTCTTCAAGTTCTTCTGACTCAGACTCTTTCTCTTCCCAGTCGGCATATATAAGGTGATCGCTCGCAATGCGTACAGAGGTCGCGCTAAGGTGATGCTGGACGACACTCGCCTGAATAGCAGCAAGGGTAAAGTAGTTTTTACCAAAACCTTTAGGCATACGCATGGGCTCTCCTTATTTTAATTATTGCAGAATTATAGCAAAAAATGTAATTTCTATACATGATTGAAGTACTTGAATAATGATATTTGAAAGAGACAATTGTATTGGTTTTTATATGTTTTATATAGAGAAGGTGAGGTATATAAAGGTTCTATTTTATTCAAGCAACAATAATGGCTATAATCACATTTATAAAAAGGATGGCGATGAAACTCTCTCATTTAAAGCAGATCGTTGCATATATGCAGGGTGTCAAACATATCAATGCCATCCACCGTATTTCAGACAGTGTGATCAAGATCGTTTTTGACCGCGACAATGTCTTTTACTTCAACATGCAAAAGGGTAACGCCTACATCTCCAAGTGTACCAACGAGATCAAGCGTTCTAAGGTCTATAACGCCCCTTTTGATGTCATTCTCTCCAAGCGTTTTAACCGGGGACAGATAGAGAAGATAGAGCTTTACAACGGGGACAAGATCATTCGCATAAAGGTCTCTATCAGCGG
>JALWKG010000299.1 GCA_027081565.1 Helicobacteraceae bacterium | reverse complement strand
CCACTGCTGAGTTTGATCACCTCCTACCTGCCAGAAGAGAGTTCTCAAAAGTGTGTACAAGACAATGAAAACAACCTGAGTGTTATGACAGATCGTTGAAATATTATCAACTCATAACCAAGCTTGGATACAATGTCGCATATTATTTTATGAGGCTTTTGAGGGGACTGTTCCTCTCAAAAATACTTCATGAGCATTAGAGAGTAACATGTACCAAAGCTATCTGTACGAACAGTTCAAAAACAACAAAATTGATGATCTGCAACTGCTTATCTGTGAAGATGAAAAAGAGAGTCACGAACTGGCCGATGTGGCGAAGTTCTTTAAACGTGATGTTATCGTTTTTCCAGACTTCAGAGCCCGTTATGAAGAGGACCTTCGCCCTTTTAAAGAGGAGATGCAAGAACTTTTTAGTGCCTTGAGACTCTACTATGAAGCCCAGTGTCAACCCCTCATCATCTCTCCAATCAAAACACTGCTTTTCCCACTGCCAAAGCCTGAACTTCTAGAGACAACAACTTTAGAATATGCAGAGACGATCACACTTAAGGCCTTTAAAGAGCAGATGCTTTTTTGGGGTTATACCTTTGTAGATATGGTTCAGGTCGAAGGGGAGATCTCTTTCCGTGGTGACATCATCGACATCTTTACCCCAAGCTCTAAAAACCCTTTTCGTATCTCACTGTTTGATGAAGAGATCGAGGAGATCAAAGAGTTTACCTTGGAGAAGCAGCGTACAGTGGGTGAACCCTTAGATCATATTGAGATCGCACCGGCATTTTATGCACTCAACGAGAGCCAATATGAGAGGCTTGAGCAGAAGGTCTTGGAGAGTGAAAGTGACAGTTTTGTCAAAGACAACGCCTCATTAGGCTTTTGGTACCTTGAGGATCTGGCCACCTCATTTGTAGCAGATAAAAAAGCACTCTTTGTTAAAGATCTCGAACTACTGGTCGATGAAGCCTATGTTATGAATGAACCTCAAGTCATTCGTGAAAGTTTCGATATAGAGCTACTGCCAGAACCCAAACAGACCAAATCTTTAGCAGTGACCAATGTGCCAACGCTCTTAAGTGTCCATAAAGATAAAGCCATCACGATCATTGCAACCAATGAAGCGCAGATAAAGCAGGCAAGCATCTTCGACACAACAAATTTCGAAATACGCTTTTCCCCTATTATCATGAGTATTATCAGTGACAGTGAAATGATCATATCACTTAACAAACCTGTGGCCAAACGCCGGAGACGTAAAAGCAGCATTATTCTTGATGACCTTAAAAAAGGGGACTATGTTGTTCATGAAGATTATGGGGTAGGAATCTTTGAAGGGATCGAACAGGCGGAGATCTTAGGTGGTGTCAAAGATTTTGTCACCATTAAGTACCAAGGAGAAGACAAGGTACTGCTACCGGTTGAAAACCTGGAGACTATAGACCGGTATATGGCTGCCGGTGGTGGTCTACCTGTACTGGACAAACTGGGCAAGGGAAGTTTTGGACGTCTTAAAGAGAAGGTCAAAAAACGTCTCTTTGAGATCGCTTCAGAGATCATCAATACAGCGGCTTCTCGCGCACTGATCAAAGCACCAACAATTGCTTATGATCGTGAAGCGATCAAAAACTTCCAAAAAAGTGCAGGTTTTGAGTACACCGCAGATCAGAGTCAGTCTATAGATGAGATCTTAAATGAGGTGAGCTCCGGACATATCATGGACAGGCTCCTGAGTGGAGATGTGGGATTTGGAAAGACAGAAGTGGCCATGAACGCCATCTTCGCAACGACAAAAGCCGGTTTTCAGTCAGCAATGATCGTACCAACAACACTGTTGAGTTCACAACACTATCACTCATTAGAGGAGCGTTTTGAAGGCTTAGACATTCGTGTGGCAAAATTAGACCGTTTCTCAACACCCAAGCAGAAAAAAGCGGTACTTCAAGGGCTTAAAGAGGGGATCATAGACACAGTGGTAGGTACCCACGCCCTTTTTGGTGCAGAGTTTAAAAAACTGGGTCTGGTCATCATAGATGAGGAACACAAGTTTGGTGTCAAGCAAAAAGAGAAACTTAAACAACTTTACGAAGAGGTACATCTTCTCTCTATGAGTGCCACCCCGATACCAAGGTCACTTAACCAGGCCATGAGTTCCATCAAGACCATGAGTCAGTTGATGACACCTCCTGGAGAGCGACAGGGGGTACGTACCTTTGTCAAAGCTTATGATGAGAAACTCGTTAAAGAGGTCATCTTACGTGAACTGCGACGTGGCGGACAGGTCTTTTATGTCTTTAACAACATCAAACAGATGCCTATAAAAGAGGGAGAACTGAAGAAACTGCTTCCGGAACTACGTATCTTGATGTTACACTCACAAGTTGGTGCCACTGAGACTGAAAAAGCTCTTCTTGATTTTCAAGAGGGAAAATATGACATTATGTTGGCAACTTCTATCATTGAGTCGGGGATACACATGCCTCAGGTCAACACGATGTTGATCGATGGGGCAGACCGTTTTGGTATTGCAGACCTGCACCAACTGCGTGGACGTGTTGGACGGGGTCATACTGAGGGTTTTGCCTATTTTATCGTAGACAACAAAGACAACCTGACGGATGAGGCCAAAAAACGTCTTATCGCTTTAGAATCCAACAGCTTTTTGGGTAGTGGTTCTATCCTGGCCTTTCATGATCTTGAGATCCGTGGTGGGGGTAACCTGGTCGGTGATGCTCAGAGTGGTCACATTAAAAACATAGGGTACTCACTCTATTTGAAGATGTTGGAAGATGCTATTAAAGAGTTAAGTAATACCCAAGACAAGAGCCGTGCC